>JAFGJD010000001.1 GCA_016929235.1 Candidatus Babeliales bacterium
ATATGAAAGGTCTGTGTTTTGGAGGTGAGCGTTGGTTAAGCGAGTATTTTGAAAGTTTGCTCCTTGCAGATTAGAGCCGCAGAATCGTACACCATACACATTAGCCCCTTTGAAGTGTGCTCCTACAAGATCTTTACGACCAGCAAAGTCCTGTTCCAAGAGGTGTTGGCCGGTAAATATATGGACTTGGGGCGATTGTGCAAGACTGGCTCTTTCTTCTTCTAGTCTTCGTTGTTCTGCTGCTGCTTGTTCGGCAGCTGCGCGTTCTCTTCGCTCTCTATGTGGAGCTTCAAGCCGTTCATATTCGTGTTTGATAAAATCAACAAAAGTTTTATCTTCCGAATTTCCTTCATGTGCTTGCCATTGGTTCTGACATATATCTAAGTTGCATTGCAACGTTTGGCGATTCTTTACATCCTCATTGGTGATCTGTTTCCCATGTTCTAACGATTGTATCTGCTCATAAAGAGCGTATATCTCACTTTCATACTGTTTTCTAAATTTGATTTGCACGAGGGCGCGATATTTACGACTTTTGTATGATCCGTAATTTCGTACAACGGCTGTTTGCGCCTCTCCGCTAAAGACTGTGTCAAAATTGTTTCGTATGTAGTCATATGCATCTACTTCTGCAGCTGAACCAAATCGATAGTCTGCGTAATCAACAGACTTGCCTGCATAGTACGAGAATACGTGAGGAGCGTCTTCTCTTGAGAATGGTTCAGGTCTGCGTTCGGGATCTTGTATGAATTGTGGGTCATGCTGAGAGACGACACAATGAGAGATAGGATTGACTTTGGTTGTTACGCGCTTCATGACACTTGCAATCAGTACGTTGGTGAGTGAATGTTTCAGTGTAGGGGCAGGTTGATCATAGAGTTCTGCTGGCGCAACAATGGATGTCAGATTATGTTGTTGGTTGTATCGTATTTGTTCGCGGACAAAAAGGCATAATGCTGCGGGAAAAGCAATAGCTGGAGGAGCATTCTGGATAAGATAACCAAGAAGAGACGGATTGTCTGCCATGGTAAGATGGCCTACAGCGACACGATGTGAATTAGGGTCCTGCATAAAGCACTGTAATTGCCGTTGTTCATGAGTTGCGTTTGCACCTGTACGTGCATAGCCACAGTAGAGGATGAGGGCTATAAACAGTGTGACCGTCTTCACAATAATTATCCCTTAGTGGCTATCGTCTGGCAATCTTCTGTCAGTGATATAGCACGGGGGATATCAAAAATCTATGAACTTGAAGATTGATGAATATTGATTGCTTGGTCTAACTTTCTACGGGTAGTAATCCGCAAGGCCTCTTGCTGTGGTAACGCACTTAATCATACGGTATGCATCGGTTTCGTATTTTCTCTAATTTTCTGCAAAGAATTGATCAGCTCTTTTTGTTGTACATAGTAGCCACTACTTTTTGATTGCTGTATACAAATCTTGCAGTGCTTTGACGTGATCGTCATGGTCAAAGATTCCACTGCCTATGCAGAATGTATCAATGCCCATGTTTGCAAGCTGGTTGATATTGGAAAGGTCTATTCCACCATCAATTGCGATAGATATGGGAAGCTTATGTTGCTTCTTATATGAAATGAGCTCTCGTGCTTTGGCCGTGATACTTGGAATAAAATCTTGACCAGCAAATCCAGGTGTAACAGCCATTATGAGAATGCCCGCAACCATATCAAGCCATGGATAGACAGTCTCGATGTTTGTTTTTGGGCTTACAGCAAGATATGGTTTCCAGCCGTGTCCGGAGATTTTTTGTAGAAGAGCCCTAAGAGCTTTCGTACTTTCGATATGTACTGCAAGTATGGCTTCGTCTTTGAGTTTTAGTCTCTCTATCCACTGGTCTGGGTTATCTACCATGAGCTGTACAAAGAGAGGTTTTTTTGTGACTTCTGCCATCTTATTGACTGTCATTGGGCCCATGGAGATGTTTGGGACAAAATGATCGTCCATTACATCAATGTGGAATCCGTCGCAGTGTTCTCTGAGATTTTCAATGACATCACCAAGATGAAGGGGATCTGCTGCCATGAGAGACGGGAATATACGTATGCTTTTCATTAAGGAGGCCTTTCATTGTTTAGTTTGTTTTTACTATAGAAAAAGGCCTTTTATTATCGCAATGATTCGCATTTGGCATTGAGGTAGAATCCTCTATACTCGGTACTATCACATGTCTGGACACAGGGGGTATATATGATCCAAAGACTCGGCATGGTCATTATTCGTCAGTCTAATCTCGACGAGGCGATTTCTTTTTATAAGGATATTCTTGGTTTACCGCCCCGGTTTAAGGTGGAAGGGGTTTGGGCTGAGTTTGATTTGGGTAACACCAGACTCGGGCTTTGTCCGACACAGGACGCGATTGAAGGTACAAGAACAGGGGTTGTATTGGAGGTCAGAGATCTGAAAAAGACCTACAAGGCCTGGAAACATATGGGGGTTACCTTTTTGAACGAACCTGTAGAAAAAGTTCATGGAATTATGGTTTCGTTTATGGATCCCAGTGGAAACCATATTGATCTCTATCAGCCGACCCCAGATAGGGTAACATCATTGGTCGAAACGATAGCCGCACAGGACGAGTAGGAAAGGTTTTGGAGTATTTCTAGGCTTGAAGTTCATTCTTTTTTTTATATACTTGAACCCATAAATTGCGCATGTAAGTGCCGCATTCTAAATCAGGGAAAAAACGATAGTTGTAACTTATAATCACCAGGAGGAAGCATGTTTGATAAGATTCGTCCACTTCATGATCGTGTGCTAGTTGAACGTGTCGAACAAGAAGAAAAAACTGCTGGCGGTCTGTATATCCCAGAAAATGCCAAAGAGAAGGCGCAGACTGGCAAGGTTGTTTCGGTAGGCAGTGGTCGCCTAGCAGCTGATGGAACACGTGTTCCGCTTCAGGTCAAAGTCGGAGATATTGTCTTTTTCGGTAAGTATTCTGGAACAGAAGCTGGAAAAGATCATCTCGTCATTAAAGAAGATGATATTTTAGGGATTGTAGAGAAGTAATTTTCAACATTAGGAGTCACTCATGTCTGCAAAAAAGATTGTTTTTGGTGTAGATGCTCGTGAAAGTGTTCGTAAGGGTGTTGATACGCTCGCAAATGCTGTCAAAGTTACCCTCGGGCCCCGCGGTCGTAACGTAGCGTTTGAAAAATCGTTTGGTTCACCCTCAATCACAAAAGATGGTGTGAGCGTTGCAAAAGAAATCGAACTTAAAGATAACCTTGAAAATATGGGCGCACAGATGGTGCGTGAAGTTGCAAGCAAAACAGCAGATGTTGCTGGTGATGGTACAACAACCGCAACCGTACTTGCACAAGCTATTTTCAGAGAAGGTAATAAATATGTAACTGCTGGCGCTAACCCAATGGAATTGAAGCGTGGTATTGATAAGGCGGTTACGGCGGTAGTTGAGTATATCCGTCAAGATGCTCGTCAGATTTCTGACAAAAAAGAAATCGAACAGGTTGCATCAATCTCAGCAAACTCAGATACCGTTATTGGCCAGCAGATTGCTGATGCAATGGAGCGCGTAGGTCGTGACGGCGTTATTACTGTTGAAGAAGCAAAAGGGATGAGCGATGAACTGGATGTTGTAGAAGGCATGCAGTTTGATCGCGGCTATCTTTCTCCCTACTTTGTAACTGATTCAGAAAAGATGGAAGCTGTCCTTAATGATCCAGCGCTGTTGATATATGAAAAGAAAATTAGCAGCATGAAAAGCTTGCTTCCTATTTTGGAGCAGGTTGCTAAGTCAGGGCGACAACTTTTGATTATTGCAGAAGATGTTGAAGGCGAAGCTTTAGCTACACTTGTGGTTAACAAGATTCGTGGAACATTGAATGTTGCAGCGGTAAAGGCTCCTGGGTTTGGCGATCGTCGTAAGGCAATGCTTGAAGATATTGCTGCATTGACTGGCGGTAAACTAATTTCGGAAGATCTTGGACTCAAACTTGAAACTATTACCTTGAGTGATCTTGGTACTGCGAAAAAGATTGTCTTGACCAAAGACGATTGTACGATTGTTGATGGCGATGGTAGCAGGGATGTGATTGATGGTCGCATAGCGCAGATCAAAGCACAGATAGATGCAAGTACTTCCGATTATGACAAAGAAAAATTGCAAGAACGCTTGGCTAAACTTGCGGGTGGAATTGCAGTTATCAAGGTTGGTGCTGCAACCGAAACCGAAATGAAAGAGAAGAAAGACCGCATTGATGATGCACTTAATGCAACTCGTGCTGCTGTCGAAGAAGGCATCATTGCTGGAGGAGGCACTGCGCTACTTCGTGCGCAATCAGCAGTTAATGCGTTGTCGCTATCAGGTGATGAACTTCTAGGTGCAAACATTGTGCGTAAGGCTCTTGAAGAACCAATGCGCATTATCGCTGCAAATGGTGGTTTTGAACCGTCAGTTGTTATTAACAAGGTTCTTTCAGAAGGCAAGCTAATTGGCTTTGATGTAAAATTGGGAGCTTATGTTGATATGGTCAAGGAAGGAATCATTGATCCTGCGAAGGTAGCGCGTACTGCCTTGCAAAATGCAGCATCAATTGCGGGTCTTCTGCTTACAACTGAAGCGTTGATTTGTGAAATTCCTGAAAAGAAGACTGATGCTCCTGCAGCTCATGCTCCTGGTATGGGTATGGGTGGCGGAATGCCAGGAATGTATTAAGTAAGAAACTCTTACAAAAAAAGAAGGCCTTTTACGGGCCTTCTTTTTTGTCTTGATTGTGTTCACAATTTAGAACGAAGCTCCAGCCTTACCCCAGATACCCCATTGTGCAAGGGCGGCATTGTTTTGTGGATATTCGAAAAATGCACCAAAATTACAGAACCCATCAAACTTTTCACCTTGGGTCCCATAGCCAATTGCGGCATGTACCTTATGGGTAGTGGCGCTTGCTGCGGCTCCTGAATATTTATCTATATCTCTGTATCTGAGAGCGGTGAATGTAGAGTCATTTGCTGCACGTGCGGCTATGGTACTTTTGCTTGCGGTATAGCCTGCCGCTGTGCCGGCAATTCCATATTCTCTGATATCGACAAAGTTATTGCATTTTGAACAGACTGTATCATCGATGTATTCGATGCGTTCACCGCGATGTGCCCATAAATTATACGCTAATTCCGCCTCAAACCCGTTATGAGCGAGCCTAAACCCGGTTACAAAATCCACAAAACTATCTGGATGAACTTTGACTCTTTGTGTCAAAACATTGACTCCTGGTGTTGGTGGAGTGCCAACAGTATCATTGGCATGGTAAAGCAAGAGATACCGGCTCCAAGGCTTATCTTTGAGATCAAATGTGCGGTATTGTTTTCTTGCAAATAAGTACTGGTGTTCAACATTCATAAAAAAGCGAATAGGCCATTGGTTTGATTTGCGTGTGATTGGGAGTTGAAAGCATACCGCATTTCCGTATCCAACATGTTTATTGTTACCGATGTATGGAGAAAATAAATATCGTGGATCGCTGTCATCGCCAGAATTTAATGCCAAAAATGTGTAATAGATAGCTTCATAACCTTTTTTTGCGTAGATGTTTGCTGTCAACTGAAAGCGTACATTGCCTACACCTGTTACTTTTTTTTCGCATGGTGCCAGTTTTGCATAGTTCCATGAATCTTGATTGAATGCCTCACAGATAGTATCAGGTACTCCGTCAGCCATCGTTGTTGTTTCGGCAAATTGTGTAAATGTTAGATTATTTTTGACGACTTCATATGGAACACGAATGCCAACTAACCAGTGATCGAGAAATTCATTGTCAGTGAGTTCAGAAAGTGCCTGGCTATATTCAAACACACAACCATACTGTTTCTGTTTGGGATCAAAACTGAAGTTTCCGACAAAGTCAGTTGGAAGGCCGAGCCATTCGGCTCTGATATAGGTTCCTGTCGTAGTGTACTCGGCGTTGTCACCGAGAACGTATACCGGTGTTTGACACGATGGATAGAAGTATTGTGCTGTTTTGTGATTACAGCTTCCATGATCAGTGGAGTCGTTATAAAAAGGAACGATTTGTAGGCTGCCTCCTAGAGGACCGTGGTCTTCATAGATTTTGCTGTGCCAGAGCGATTGGAGCATTGGAAGATTATGATTTGCTGGTCGCGTGAACATGAATGACCGTGAAATATGATCAGTTAATGCATACATGAACGACGGTATGAGTACCATCAAACCGAGCAATCTTTTTTGCATAAGTACTTCCTTTTTTTCCAACGCTTTCACACGACAATTATGCGGAACATACCAAAGACAATGCGTCGCTTTGTGCATTAGCTTATGATACTGGCTCATGAAATACAAGGGATGTTCGTCATCTTACGGTACGTCATAGCAAGATTATTGTTTTAGTGCCAACTTGTGTAGTAAGATTCGTGTCGAACGGTGGAAAAAGGTGAGAGTATGAAGCGTCATGTTACGCAAGGTTTGTCGCGGTATCGTAATCGCAGAGATTTTAAACAGTCTCCGGAGCCGCACCGTACACCAAGGCAAAATCTCAAGAGAAAAAATCGTTTTGTCATACAAAAACATGCCGCGAGAAATTTGCACTATGACTTTCGATTGCAGGTGGGGAATGTTCTTAAATCATGGGCAGTGCCAAAGGGACCATCAATTAATCCTGCAGATAAACGTCTTGCTATTCCAACTGACGATCATCCATTAGCATATGCAACCTTTGAAGGTGTTATTCCAAAAGATAACTATGGTGCTGGAGTAGTCATGGTATGGGATATTGGTACGTACAAAAACATTACCAAGCATGATGGTAAAGCTATTTCTATGGCAAGGGGTTATCGTGAGGGGCATTTAGAATTTGAGCTTTATGGGAAAAAATTGCGGGGTAAGTTTGCGCTTGTGCAAACTGAAAGCAAGTATAAAGGTAAGCAATATTGGCTCCTTGTTAAGATGAGAGATACGCATGAAGATCGAAGGCGCAAGCCTATTGTTTCGCAGCAGCGATCAGTTTTGACTGATAGGACTATGGACCAGATCAAACGGGATGAATCATGAGTCGGGTTATTTTCACTAACAAAGAGAAAGTCTGGTTTTCTAAAACTAAGATAACTAAGGGAGACATTCTTGCCTATTACAAGCTTGTTGCTCCTATTATGAGGCCTTATCTTAAGGACCGCCCCTTAGTGATGCAGCGATATCCTGATGGAATCAAAGGTGAGTCATTTTATCAAAAAGATATTCCCGATTATTTTCCTGATTGGATTCCAAGACTTAAGGTTAAAAAAGAGGGCGGGACCGTTACCCACGTGCTCTGCAATACTTCAGATACGTTGCTGTACATTGTAAATCAGGGGTGCCTGACGCCACACATTTGGCTCAGTAAAAAACCAAATATTCGTAAGCCAGACCGTATGATTTTTGATTTAGATCCTTCGTCACGTGGTTTTGGGCCTGTTGTTGATGCGGCGCATAGATTAAAGGTTGAGCTTGAAGATAGGGGCTTAGTTCCTTTTGTTATGACGACAGGCTCTCGAGGTGTACATGTAGTGGTTCCTCTGAAACCATCGGTTTCGTTTATGCAAGTAAAACGTTTTGCAAAGAATGTCGCGAGGACGTTGTGTGAAAAATATCCCGATGAAGTAACTCTAGAAACTCGTAAAGCAAAACGAAGAGCTCGTTTATATATTGATGTGATGCGGAATGCATATGCGCAAACAGGTGTGTGTCCATATGCCGTACGAGCATTACCTGAAGCACCAGTTGCTACGCCACTTTTGTGGAAAGAGCTTACAAAACGTATCTCTGCCCATTCTTATACGATCAAGTCAATCAAACGACGCCTTAAAACTAAAGCGAATCCTTGGAGAGATTTCGTTCGATCTGCGCGTATGTTACCTCGTCTTTAATAGCTCAGCAATTTTATATGTTATGTCTATTGCGCGTGGCAATTCATGTGAAAAGATGTTGCGACCAACTGCGCAGCCAAATGTGTTGCCTTTGGTTAACTGTTCATTGAGCTGTTTAAGGAAAGAACGTGTTGGTATTTTGTGACCACCAGTACAGATTACTTTTGTCATGCCAGCAGCATGTACAGCAGTTTTAAGTGCCTTATGTCCGCTGCGAGGTGGGTTGATTTTTACAAAATCAGCGCCAAGGGCCGCTGCAACCCCTGTGGCCCCTGAGATGAGCGCATCCGAGCGATCCTCCTTGACTGCCTTCCCTCGAGGATAAACCCATAGGATAGCGACTAGACCATGTCGATGGGCGGATATAATCGTTTGCGCAGCTTGTGTGAGCATCACTGATTCATACTCGCTTCCAAGGTATACGGTGTAACCAATACCTCTAACCTTAAGTCCCGATGATTTTTGAAATGTTATGACATCATCCACAGACCACAGTTGTGTACTCAGTGGGTCGCGTTGTGTGGTAGGAACAATGTTTGTTTTGCCATTTAATTTTACTATGTAGTTAATATCTGAATAATCAGGTCCATATCTAGCAATGAGTCCAAGATGAGTTGCAAAAGCACCAATGGAACCTTGTTGGGCAATCTCAAAAAGATGTTTTGGATTATTAACTGATTTTGGTATTGTCTTGCCTGCAAAATCACTGTTGAGGTGTTCTATTTTTTGATCAGCCGCAAATAGAAAGAGACGACCATTTTCATAGGTGATCGCTTGATAATTTTTGCAATACTGTGCGTGAGCTCCCTGAGGAACATCGGCGGGAATAAATACTTTAGATGTCACGATATGCCTTTCTAGAGAACCTTGTCATGGATTAACATTTTTTCTGCAACTTTTTCAAATAACGGAACGGCAGTTCGAGTTGCACGAAGATTTTTAATGCCAGCATCCTTAACAAAGGTTACGATTATTCTTCTATAATTTCCTTTTTCTACGATGCCTGAGAACGTGAAGATATTATGATCTGATGAATAAGTTCCATCAACAACTAAGTTTGCGGTACCTGTTTTACCAATGACATTGTATCCCTTGATGCGTGCACGGCGAGCTGTTCCTTTCATAGTTGTGCGTTCCAGAATGTCTCGCACAGCAGCAAGTGTTTCTTCCGAATACAAGGGTTGTTTACAGGTCATGGGGACAGGCAGTTCTGGGTTGATGAGTAATCGTGGTATTACTGGAATTCCATTGTTAATGACAATGCTAAGCGCAGTTGCTAGCTGTAGAATCGTTATACGTATTTCGTAGCCAAATGAAAGAGATACGATGGATGGCCGAGACCAATTTCTTGGAGGGTTGATGAATCCCTTTTGTTCTCCAGGCCAGTTCAGAACGCTCTTTTCTCCAAAACCAACAGCCTTGTAATGATCATACAGTTTTGGGCCTAAGCGTGTTGCTACTTTGGCAACACCGATATTATTGGAATATGCAACTACATCTGCAAATGGTATGACCCCGTGGGGAACTAGCGTGCCGAAGCGTGCGCCATTGACATATCCCTGTTTAGTATTTTCGCAATCGATCAACTCTTCAGGCGTTACTACTCCTTCCTCAAGAGCTGCGAGTGCTAGATAGACTTTGATTACTGAACCTGGTTCGTGTGCATCCGTTAATACTCGGTTTTTCATGTGGTCAAGAGAAATATTTTTTGTGTTATTTGGATCAAACGTTGGGTAACTGACCATTGCCAAAATATCACCAGAATCAGGATCCATGATCAGCACGGAGCCCTCTTTTGCCTTGAAGGAATCAATTGATCGCTTGAGTTCCTCGAATGCGAGATATTGTAGATCGCTGTCAATGGTAAGCGTGATCGGTTCCCCTTGTTTGCCAGAACCAATGAGTTCTTTCGTAAAATAGAAATGTCCTGACCGAGCATCCTTCTCAAGTAAGCAGCTAGAAGCTTTGCCTGCGAGTCGATCATTAAAGATCATCTCTATACCTGCGATTCCGGTATTATCAATATCAGTGACCCCAACCACTGGTGCTGCAGCATCAAGTGAATAGTAGCGACTTGGTTCTTTGAGAATTTGAATATCATCCAGCTTACTTTTTTCTATAAGTTTAATTTGTTCTTCTGTGAGTTTCCTTTGGATGTACATGAAATGTTTGTCGGTGGTTTTGAGTTTTTCTGCAGCCTCTGGAAAATGCTTGTTCAAGAACTTCATAACTTCTTGTTTATCTTTGATTTGTTTCGGGAGCAGAAATGCAGCCAGGCTATCATGATTTATCGCAAGTGGTTCTCCGTTACGATCATAAATTGCTGCACGTGGCGGCATATGAGTTACTGTAGTGGCATACTGTTTTGTTGCAAGGTCTTTGTAAAAATTCTGTTGTTTTATTTGAATTAGATACAGGTTAAAGAGAACGAGCATGTAGAGCAGAAGCAGGAGAAAGAAAATAAATGCGACACGTAGTTTATGTGAGTTGGTCATACGACTCAAGCTTTCTAATTTGTTTCATCGATATTGGTTGCATGCCGAGAACGTTTTGAGCATGTTGTTCTACCGCACGATGGTTTTTAAGTAAGCACAACTCTTGGGTAAGAGCCTTTTTATGTTCTTCAAGCTGTGTAATCTCTCGTTCATATTTTTGTTTTTTGTATGAAAGGTTAATGAATAGATTTTGTTTATGAATGAGCAATACAACAAAAGCAATATGTGCAGCAGCAAAGATGAATACGAACAATTTCTTATTCATGAGAGCTCCTCGCGTGTGGAAAGAGTATTGCCTTATTCTACCGAAGTTGCATTGTGTAAAACAAGGGTGTTAGAACGTTCTGTTCATCGTCAAATGAACTTCGGTGAGTGGCTCTCCTGCCTTTTTATTGCGATCCAGTTTAAGTCCCCAGTCAATTTGAGCAGGGAATGGTCCACCAAGGATTCTGACACCAAATCCAATTGCATGGCGATAGTTAAAGCCATTATTTCTAAGTTGATCAGCTGGAATCAAATCTGCATCAGGGGTATCCCAACCGGCACCACCATCATAAAAGACCGCAGCCTTATATTGGAAGTCAGGAGTCAGAGGAACAACAATTTCGGTATTAATCCAGAATGCATTTTTTGCTCCAATAGAATCACTATCATAGGTCCCCGGAACACGCCACTGTGGACTTATTTGTCCAAATAAGAAACCGCGAACACTTGCAGGCCCACCAACATGGAACAACTCTCGATATGGAATAGTATGGTTGCCAAGCCGCGCCACCACCCCAATGTGACCATGGAGTCCAAGGACCATATCGTGTTCACCGATCAGAGGGGTATACCAGCTTGCATCACCTTCAAATCGTAAGAAGCCAAAATTGGTTCCAACAATACTGTTTTTGTTTGTACCTACCGCATTTTTTGCGCAATCGTAACTAGTATTATCATTCGTACTTCCCGAAGATTGGGTTGGAATACCTACCTTAAAGTTTAATGACCATTGATGGCCTCGAGATGGGTGTGTTGGGTGATTTCGTGTATCGAAGTTAGTTATATTAGAGGCCCAGAGCATGGTTCCCTGTTCAAATCGACGCTGCAAAATAGCATTGAAGGTTGCTGCATATTCTGCACCAAGAGCAGTATTGGCCTGTGGCATATTGTTTCCATACGCCAGATGTTCTGCTCCGATTTGGAATTGTGAATGAATATCTGAACGCTTACCCATAAAGAATCCGATACCAGCCGTTCCTCCAACGCGATTTTCAGTTACCTTTGATTGAATGTTATTTCTCATCTCATCATAAGTCTGGCTGCTGGTTCCAAATGCAAGAGCGCCAGAGATTGGTTTATCAAATAACCATGGATACATAAGGCTTGCGTTTCCACTGATTCTTTGCCAGGATGCTGATCCATTGACGTTATATTGTAAGCCTTGTCCCCATGCGTTATTGTCAAAGAAGGTAGCGTTAGCTGTGAAAGCGCTTGCGGCATTTCTTATATTCACAGCATCACCGCCAGTTCCGAGTTGAAATTCAAATTTACCGGTTCGAACTTCTTTGACCATCAAATCAAGGTCACAGAGTTCATCGTTGATACGATTAATTTTCCAGTTTACACCGTCGCGCGGATCAAAATATCCAAGGCCTGATACCCGATCTTTTGCTCTATCCATTCGGCGGCTGTTAAGGATCTCTCCTTCGTCAAGATCAATCTGTCGTCGAATCATTTTATCGCGACTTTTTTTATTTCCTACGATATTAATTCGATTCAAACGGACTTTATTACCAAGTTCTGAATAAAGGGCTACTTTGACGGTTTTGGTTTGTTCATCTGGTTGTACTGATGGTTCAACGTCTGCATAAATATATCCATGTTCTCCCCATAGTGATCGGAGAAACTCAATAGATCGTTTGAGGCGATCTTGTGAATAGGTTTGTCCGGGACGTATCGGAAGGACGCGAAGAATTTCTTCTTCATTTAGCAATTCATTTCCTGGCGCAGATATCTCTGAGAAAGAATATTGTGGTCCTTCTTCGATATAGAACGTTATAAGAAAGTCGCCTCGGTCCTGATCCTTCTCGATTTCAGTTTTTACTACCTTTGCGGTTAAAAATCCTTGGTTATGATACATCGTTTCAATCGTGTACTTGTCTTGTTCTACTGCATCGGGGTGATAGGTTCCGGCACGGTCCATGATGCTAAAGAGCCAATCTTCTCGCGTGAAAATACTGTTGCGCAGTACTTTGCTATTTATACGTTGATTGCCCTTGAAGCTAACACGTTTTACAACGGTGTAGGCTCCCTCATTGATGGTAAATACTACATCAACTTTTCCGTCAGCGGTTTCTTTTAGTTGTGCGTGTACTTGAGCGCCATGATAACCGCGTTCTGCGTACATGTGTCTGATGATTTGTTCGAATTTTGGTAATTCATCTGCTTCAAGTGTTTTAATTTTTGTAAAATCTATTTTCTTGCGAATAGCTGTTTCTAATAAATGTTTATTTCCAACAAAGCGAGCAGACTGGAACCGCTTCTTTTCAGTAAGATCGATATACAAATATAATCCTCTTATTCCACTGTACTCAATGGATACTTCGATCTGCTTGAAGTATCCAAGTTCGTGTAAGTTTCTGATGAGGGTACTGGTTTTTGTAGGGTCAAAATGATGTCCGAGTTGGTACGGGATTCGGTGCCTGATTGCTTCTTCTGAGACAAGCGTATTGCCAGAGATAATGATTTTTTTGATATAACGCTCATCGACGGTTGTATCTTCTTCTAGAGACGTTTGTTCAAGGCGAGCGGCATGATCCTGTCGAGCAATAGCATGAATTGCAGTTGCAAGGGTTAAGAGCGCAATGCCATAAAAAGCTTTCTTTGTGGTGAAGCGGGGAACCATTCCTACTCTGCTCCTACGTAGTCTGAATTTTGTTATGCCCGTGATTCTATAGAAAACTGAGGAAAAGAGAATAGTTTATTTTAGACATGCAATGGGAAAGAGCGACATAGAGAGCCGAAATGATTGATGACAGACCATGTGCTTGTGGTATGCTGCTTAACGTTGTCGTTGCGTTTACTGTGATTTTGGGTGAAGAACCTATAATGAAGAATCTTTCACTAACCAACACTCTTTCAGGAACACAAGAACCATTTCAGGCTCGATCAAATCAAAAAGTATCACTGTATGTTTGTGGCGTCACGCCATATGATTTTGCGCATATGGGACATGGCCGCTGTTATGTGACATTTGATCTTTTGTATCGATTGCTTTTGTTTCTTGGATATGACGTTACCTACTGTCGTAACTTTACTGATGTTGACGACAAATTGTTGTCTCGGGCGCAACAAGAGCTTGGTGATCGGCTCCAGTATCCGGCCGTTGCACAAAAATATATTGATGCTTATCACGAAGATATGAAAGCGCTGAACTGTCTTATTCCCTCATGTGAGCCTCGTGTGACTGAAACAATCCCGGAGATTATTGCATTTATAGAAGGGCTTATCGGGCAAGATAAAGCCTATGTTGTCAATGGTGATGTATATTATCGTGTTCGATCATTTGAACCATATGGAAAATTATCTAAGCGTGACATTGATGAGCTTGAGTCGGGAGCACGGATCGATGTAGATGACCGTAAAGAAGATCCATTGGACTTTGCTCTTTGGAAATCGGAGCCGGAAGGAATGTTTTGGAAAAGCCCATGGGGATATGGGCGTCCGGGATGGCATATAGAATGTTCTGCTATGGCGAAGAAGTTTTTGGGTGATCAGATTGATATCCACGGTGGTGGTATGGATCTTATGTTTCCACACCATGAAAATGAAATAGCTCAGACAGAGGGCTTGACTGGGAAAGAGTTTGTGAAGTACTGGGTGCACAATGCATTCGTTACGATTAATAAAGAGAAGATGTCGAAATCATTAGGGAATTTTTTTACCTTACGAGAGGTATTCAAAAAGTTTGATCCGATGGTGATTCGCTATTATTTTTTAGCGCACCATTATCGAGCGCCGCTTGATTTCACCTTTGAGAATCTCGAAGCAATGAGTAAAAGTTATCAACGTTTATGTAAGGCGTTTGAACAGTACGATTGTTCACAAAAGATGACTACTGAACAAATGAAAACATCTTCAACGGTAGAGCGTATGCTTGGCTTTTTGTGTGATGATTTGAATGCGTCCGGGATGTTTGGTGTGTTGTTTGAGGCATTGCGTACACTCCGTGCTGATGAAGCATGTAAAATCAAGGCATTTGTTCTAACTGTCTTGGGATTGGATCTAATACCACTTAAGCAAGAAGTTATTATGACACCTGAGATTGAACGCATGATGCGTGAACGCGATGAGGCACGAGCGACTCGTGACTGGAATCGTGCTGATCAGCTACGTGACGCGTTACAAAAGCTTGGCGTTGAAGTTCAAGATAAGCCTATAAAAAAAGGATAAGAGAAGCCCTGAACGAACTTCCCTTATCGCAGACTCTTAAATGCATGTTATCGCATTCTAACGGTTATTTTTCCGTGAGTGTCAATAGCAAATGTCATCCTCTCGGCTTGTTTATTGACGTTATCAATGGTGATGTATTGTCCTTCATGAGGACAAATGACAATCTTTGAGATTTCGCGTGCAGGCTCAAAGGGATCATTACTTTTATGTTGTCGCTTTATATCGGTAGATATGATCTGACGGGGCTGTATGTTGTTAAACGACAGAGCAACTGATCCTTTATCACATACCATTTCCTTACCATCAGGGCCCTTGCAGACGAAATGTATCTCCACGCTATGAATTTTGATGGCAAGGGGATTTTTTATGGTGAGTCCTTGTGTAGAACAGCCGATGAGCATAAGACCTGTAATGAGTAATATTTGCTTCATAACTATTCCTTTCAAGGCTTAGCCCCAGCTATTTAGACGTCTATTTCTACTTTAGTCGTATGCCCGCCATGTTTTGCTGGATCTACATCATCGATTTTGATTTCGATATCATGAGGAGCTTTAGCTTTCTCGAATTTAACTCGTGCTGTATCAAAGTGATATTTACAGCGGCCGCCCTTTTCACTCAGTGGATGACTCTTACTGGTACATTTTTCAAGGAGGTCTACACGGATTTTTTTGACTTTTGCGCACTCTCTGATTTTACTGCCATCTTCATTTTCGCCTTTGACAACTAACGCTACTTTGAACTGTGCTCCCGGCGCAATATCTTCAAACTTAAGGCTATTTGTTATCCCGCCTTTGCTGACAAGCTTGAGGCGAAGGTTGGAGATTATTTTTCCTGTTTCATTCTTTATGGTCATCATACGGTCTTTGTGTTTTGCATCAGCAATGCCGCTGATGCAAAGTGCAATGATACCACTTATAACGAGTGATTTCTTGTTCATACTGGTTCCTTTCTTGTATGGTTATCTTCGACTAACTTTTAGAGCCCCCGTTACTACGATCGGGGTGTTTTCCAATCCTGTGGGTGGCTTTCGCCTAGGATAATGGAACAATCGTAGTAACGGGTATTCTGTAATAATCCTTTTTCTTACTACTCCCCAAGCGTATCATTGAAGTACGGACCATACTCTGCATAGTACCTTACCCCATTGTTTTTAATCACAAATTCTGTGGCATGAGATCCGAGAGGAAATGTTATTTTCGAATGAATAGGCGTCCTTCGAGGATTGATCTTAATTTTACGGATCGAGATATCTTCTACTGTATCTAGAGTAGATGCAACCGCTCCCGAAATATCTGGATGAGTTGCTTCTAGGACGTTGATAACTATGTCTGTGTCAGGGGCAATATTTTTTACTTTGATGAATCCGTCAGCGAAGGTTTGGTTCGCCTGTGATGACCCAGAAAAGCGCACAAATACCAAGAGCTCTTCGATAGATTTAGTTGCTTCGTTTCGTATAAAAATTGTCGGATTGGTGGGGGAAAGTTTTGTACTCGAGATTCCAAGTACAACGGCGTTGACCCCTGACGTTAGGGCTAGAAGGCCGAAAAGGATGCATGTGCGGATATCGTGTTGTTTATGCTTCACTACTCCACCTCAGATTACTACTCTCTTACTACTGTACCTGAGGGGGAGATCGTCTCACAATAGTTTGTATCTAAAAGTAAGCAATCGCTTCTGGTTTAGGCACCAAAAGCCTTTTGGATTTTAGCTTTTAGGTCTTCTTTGCTCATGTAGCCGCCAGTCCGGCCGACTACTTCATTATTTTGCACAAAGATGAAGGTAGGAACTGATGTGACGCCGTACTGAATAGAGAGATCACGAGACTCATCAACATTAATCTTTGCAAATTTGTAAGTAGAGCCGATTTCTTCCTCTAGTTCTGCAAAGATAGGAGCCATGTGCTGACATGGGCCACACCATGATGCGTAAATATCGATGATGATTGGCTTGGTTTCATTTTTAATTTCTTGATTAAAATTTTCATTTGTGACTACAACGGCCATAATGCTTCCTTAAGGTCAAAATTATAATTTGTATGTGTAGTGTTTAGTGTATCAGGATAGAATGGGATGTGAATGTGTCTTAGTCCTTACATTCACAGGTTTTATCTGGGTCGCGATGTTTGTATCCTTTGATAACCAAATTGTTGAGTGCTTGGAATGAGATCTCTTTTTCAATGGGTCCAGCATCATTTAATTGATCACAGTAGATTTTGCGTGATAATTCAATTATGTAGCGATACTCGGTTTTATTTTTGTCATTTGAGACAATGATAATGTCGACATATTCACGTTTATCGAATTTAGTAATTATAGGTTCGGTTCCTGGCATTTTTATGGCGTATACTTCTGCGAGATCAATGCGCGATTTGTTGATATCTGGATTGATATCGTGTTTTTCTGGTTTTTGGTAAACCGGTATTTGTTTGTAGAGGCCTGAGATTGAAATGTTATCAACATCGCAGACATTACCCTGGTTGTCGGTTAAAGTTCCATAAAAATTAACACTGTGTTTTTCTTTACCGCCAGTGGTGGAATTATCCGATGAAAAATGTGCCAAAACAACGAATGAAAGTGCTGCTATGATGATACGTGAGAAACACTTCATACCTCGATCCCTTTTTTATACGAGTTTCACGAGCATTACACTCAAGGTCTACTATATCTGTTTAGTTTTGTGCAAGAGCTGTGTATATTTTCCCCAATTGGTGTGAGCATATTTGAACGAAGGAGAAAGTGTGAGCAGGGTAAGACAATCTACGTTCGTTGTGATTATGGTGGGGATGGCCATTCAGATCCACGCCAAACGAGTCTTTAGCAAGTTGGATGATCTTGAGAGCGCTTCGATTGTTGAAGATGCTTCGCTTGTTGTTGAGGACAAATTGAGTATCGACTTTGCAAAAAAGCGAGAGCGCGTTGTTACTCTAGTGAAAAAGGGAATTACTCATTTGAATAGTGTTGGTCCTGAACGTGCGTTTAATGACTTTCTTTCTAATCCAAAATTTGTTGATGGAGACGTTCAAATCTTTGTTGATGGGGCGGATGGAGTTGTGTACGTCCGGCCTCCTGTTAGGGATGATATATGGCTCGATTTTTCGAAATATACCAACGCGCATGGTATTAATATTCAAGAGCTGATTTTAAAGAAGGCTAATCAGGGTGGTGGTTGGGTATCGTATGAATGGGACGGGGGTTATAAGGAGTCGTACGTTGAAAAACTGACATATAAAGATACCGCCTACATTATTGGTGCAGGTTGGTATCCAATTTCGCGCAAAATGGCAGTAGAAAATTTTGTTCGAAGTGCTATTGCATATTTTAATAAGAATGGTGGAGAGGCAGCGTTTAGTGCTTTTTCCAACAAGTTCGGTGATTTTATAAAAGGTGATTTATATATTTTTGTTCATGATGTCGATGGGATCGAATTAGCGCATGGTCAAAATCCTTCTTTAGTTGGTGCGGATGTCTCTTGGGATGAGGGGGTTCGACTTGAAAATGAGATGGGTAAACGCGGTGAATCTGGCTGGGTAGTAGAAAAATGGCGCAATGCTGAAAAACATTCTTTTATTCAGATCATAGAGTATAAAGGTAAAAAATGTGTGCTTGGTGCTGGTTACTACCCTGCAACCAATCGGGATAGTGTCGTTGATTTGGTAAAAAGTGGCGTGAAATTTTTCTACGCGTGGGGGAGAGAAAAAGCTGCTGCCGAATTTAGTAATAGAGGCGGTGATTTAGGAAAATTTATCTCAGGGGAACAGTTTTTGATGATGTGTCGGTTTGATGGCGTTGTTGTTGCACATGGCGATAATCCAGACATGATAGGTCAAAATATTTTGGAACTTAAAACGCCGATTGGGCGTTACGTAATTAAAGAAACTATAGAGGTCGCTAAGCGTGGTGGGGGTTGGCTCAAGTATCGTTGGAATGGGGCATTGCTCTATTCTTATGTAGAGAAGGTGAGTGATCAGGATGGAGATTATTTTATTTCCAATGGATTTTATCCACGAACCCAAGTGCAAGAAGTTGAAAATCTTGTGACGTCGGCAGCTGAGCATCTCAAATGGATGCCGCTCGAAGAGTCACTTTATGTTTTTGGTCAAAGATCTGGTCAATTTATTCATGGATCCTATCATTTATTCTTATTCACGGAACAAGGTCGATGTCTTTTGTACGGCGCCAATCATACTTTGGTATGGGAAGACTTTAAAGACTATAAGCTTTCTGATGGTGATACTCTTATAATGCGTATGATTAATAAGGCGAAAAATGGTGGAGGTTGGTTATCATATGCGTCACGCAACAGCACCAGATGGGTGTATGTGAGAAAAATGAAAAAAGATGGCAAGGAATATATCCTTGGTTCAGGGTTCTACGTGTAGTCAATAGGAGAGTCTGATGAAACGAATTTTACTTTGGTATGTGGTGGCGAGCGTATGGATCATGGTATGCGGGCAGAGTAAGGAGCATATTCACACTATTGGTGAGCAGGTGATTAATGCACATACTAAGTATGAACGGGCAGAAGCATTGGTACACGACGGGGTTGCCTTCTTAAATGAGCACTCGCTTGAAGATTCATGTTACGCATTTTTGAATGATCTTGAGTTTATCGATGGTGATATGCAGTTATTTATTATGAATGAAGGTGGTGTGCTTTTATGCGCGCCGCCGTTTAATGCTCAAGTATGGCAGAATTTACAATCGTATAAGAATGAGCACGGTATTGTTGTTGGTGAATATTTTAGTAGGTATGCAACAGACGAGGGGAACTGGTTGCAACTTCGGTGGCACGGTGCGTATCAGTCATTTTACGTACAAAGAATAATGAAAAATAAGAAGCAGTATGTGATTGGTTCTGGGTGGGCTCCCATGACAGGGGAAGTGGCATCTAAAGATCTAGTAAAACGCATTGTTGCCCATGCGGAACAGTATGGTAAGCATGAGACTTTTCAAGAGATTTCCAACAAGCACGGAAAGTTTGTTATAGGTGATTTATATGCCTTTGTTTATGATTTTGATGGATATTGTTTAGCAAATGGAGATGATTCTGAACTTATTGGTCAAAGGCTTATTGGTGATGAAAGAAAAGATAGAGGAATGATTCTTCAGCGAGTGATTGATCTTGCAAAAACGGAAGGTGCTGGTTGGGTTGAGTATATGTGGGAAAATGCGCCGAAGCGTGCATTTATCAAGCGTGTTCATGATATTGAGGGAGATTATTTAGTTGGAGTTGGGTACTATCCCGGAGATACAAGGGATGTTGTGCTTCGATTAGTTAGCCAGGCTGTTGATTTTTTCCAAAAACACGGGCTTGAAAAAGCTGCTGCACATTTCAACTATGATCGAGATCCTGATGTAGAGTATGGAGAGTCACTTATATTTATGTACCGAACTGATGGATTGGTTCTTGCGCATGGTGAGGATCCTAATTTGGTTGGGCAGAATTTATTATTATTCCAAACGCCTCTTGAACAAGAGTCGGCAAAACGCGTTATTGAAATTGCGCAAAAAGGCGGAGGTTGGGTTAAGTATCGTTGGAAGCGTAATACGTTTGTAGCGTATGTGCGTAAGGTCAGGGATGGCAAAGGAGAATACGTTATTGGTTCAGGATTTTATCCCTATAGTGAGCGACAAACTTCAGAAGATTTAGTAAAGGATGCCATTATACATATTCATAATACTAAACTTACCTCAGCGCTCAGAGATTTTCTTGTTCAAGGGGATTACAACAAAGGTTCTTATTCTGTGTCAGTTTTCAATGCACAGGGTGATTGTCTTGTTTATGGTCGAAATGCAGATATGATCTGGAGAAATTTTAAGTTGTTTAAGGATACACGTGGCGTAAATGTGTTTTCCCTTATGAAAAAGGCGGCAAAAAAAGGTGGTGGCTGGATTACCTATGAGTCTAAGAACGTACAAAAACATGTATACGTGGAGCCGGTGAAAAAGGACGGAAAATGGTTTCTTGTTTCATCTGGATTCTACGAGTAGGAATGTTTGAGGATGAAACGATTGGAATCCGCTCTGATATTCCTAGTTTCTATACTTTTATTTCATAGAAGCGCGTGCGCAGCCGTATCAGATGTGTATGAAACGGTTGTTCCACACTGTTTGGAGCATTGCCAACGGTTGTGCAAAAAAATAACTATGCAATTTTACTGAATTTTGGTCAGTATCTCTGGGTTAAAGATGGGTGTGATGATGCAATTGAAAAAGTGATGACATGCACCTTCGTTCTGCGGTTGGAAGACACCAGCTTTCACCGTTAGGTGTTGGATTATTTTTTCGTGTTGGATGGGCTCCGAAGAACCAAAACATTATAGATCAGTTTTACAGTATTGGTTTTGGAGGATTTGGAGTATCGGGGCGGATAGATGATAGGTGGGGTATTGGTTATGCAATGACATACGTATCAAAGAATCTTAGGAACGATCTGATAACGCTTGATAATAATGATTTACATGCAAGCGAACATGCAATTGAGGCATTTTATAATTTACAGGTCGCGCCATCTATACATACAACATTACACATGCAGGCGATTACATCTCCGCTTACAACACAAAGTATTGCGTTTCCAATGAGCGTAACGCATACAGGTCGATTTTTTTTAGACAAGCAGTGCAATTGTTATTTTTTACAGCATGTGGAGCATGTGCTTTTCTTGGAGTTGTGTTTCGTACACAATCCGCAGCATTTTTCACAGTTCTTACTGCATGTCTTAGTGCCAGAACAGCACATGCTACATGCTTTGTTGCATTTTGGACAACACTTTTTGCAAATCATATTCTTCTCCTCTTAGCATAAGAATTCCTCTTATATGAATATACTTATGAGCTTCATGTGAAACAAGAATTATGATTTGATTGTTTTAAATTATGTGAAACAGGAAGACGAAAAAGAGCAGAGTTCTCTTGGTATTGGGTACGTCAGTAGGAGATTAGGTTATTTGTTCGAAATAATGGAGGAGAGAGAGGGATTCGAACCCTCGATTCCGATCTCTCGGAATAACGGTTTTCAAGACCGCCGCATTCGACCGCTCTGCCATCTCTCCGGTAAGGTTTTGGTGCGCCCAAAAGGAGTCGAACCTTTAACCTTCAGATCCGTAGTCTGATGCTCTATCCAATTGAGCTATGGGCGCAATATATGTCAATTTATGGTGGAGAGAGAGGGATTCGAACCCTCGTGCCCCATTTCTGAGACTCTTGCTTAGCAGGCAAGCGCTATAGACCACTCAGCCATCTCTCCATGCTATACTACTTGTACTACCTCTACAAGAGAATACTGAGTATGAGGCTAGTATGCAAAAGAGAATAAGGATTCTATCATTTTATGCAAGTATAAAAAGGACTCTAATGGCGCTGATGCTAACGATAAAAGTAGTTCCAAAATCGGGGAATCCTCGATGGAAATTGGAATCATCGGGTCAATTAAAATGCTATCTCAAAAATCCCCCAGAAAAAGGGAAGGCTAATGCCGAGCTTATCAAGCGCTTGGCTCAGGCACTCAAATTGTCGACTGAGCGTATTGTTCTGGTATCTGGTGCGACAAGCCGGATTAAGATGATTAAAGTTATTGCTGATATTACCTATGATCAGGTCCTTGAAGCCTTAGACATTGCGCAGCAAACCTCATTTTTGGTTAACTAGAATCATACAGGGATTTTTGTCACGGTCTGATTATGGGGGGTGTCATAGAATGCCGTATTTTATCTGGAAGGGACTTGATCTTGCTGGGGAACAGCAGGAGGGCTCTTCATTTGCTGAGACATACAAGGAGTTAGAGAATCTCTTGCTTGAGCATGATATTGCCCTTTTAGATGCTCACATTACTCAGCCGGTACAGAAGGCCTCATCCTATAAACTAAGCCGAAAAGAACTACTTAATATTCTTCAACATCTTGGGTTACTGTTAGATTCAGGTTTATTGGTTCCCGATGCTTTAGCTGTTATTGCTGCACAGATTACGACGCTTCGTATTAAAAATTTATTGGAAGATATAGGAGAGCGGGTGCAGGCAGGTGAATCGCTTGCGCAGGTTATGGAGTCGATTCCTAAGCTTTTCCCTGCTCTGATTGTTGCTATGGTTCATGCCGGGGAAGTATCAGGTTCATTGGGGGATGCTCTCGGGCATTTGTCAGATCATCTTGAGCGCATGGAATCATTTTATAAAGCATTTCGTTCAGCCGCACTTGTTCCTCTGGTCACCCTGAGTTTTTTCATAATTATTTCGGGAGTGCTTTTGACGTGTGTTGTTCCTCATTTTGCATCAGTAATTTTGTCTGTTGGTGGTGAACTTCCCTGGAGTACTCGGCTCTTATTGAATTTGAGCGCTTGGTGTATGAGCTTCAAGCCATTGGTTGTTGTCGCAATGGTAGTCGTAGGATTGATAGGGGCTAAAATTGCCTACCTTAATGATGAACGGATTACATACTTCGTTGATCGACTAGTATTGATGGTTCCAGGCATTGGTGGTTTTACTGCTCGGGTTCAGTTGATGTCATTTTTTGCTTCATTAAGCATGTTATTAGCACGCTCGGTTTCGATTGTTAATGCACTTGAGTGTTCGGTTCATTCAATTTCTAATCTCGTATTGCATGAACAATGTATGATGCTTAGTTCTTTGGTTTTAACAGGGAATTCCTTGAGTGATGCAGTTGGATCTTTAAATTCTTTTTGGTTTGACCAAGAAGTTAGGGCTCTTGTACGTATTGGGGAGGAGTCGAGTCGGCTTGCTCAGCTCATTGATCGAGTGGCATCCAGATATAGAGAACATATAGAAAATACGCTCTCTATGGTTACGCTTCTGGTGCAACCGACGCTTCTTATTTTATTAGGGGGTTTGATTGCTGCCCTCATCATGGCAATTTATGTACCCATTTTTACCTTATCGGATACTATTGGGTTTGGTGGGGTGCGTTGACCCTGTGGTGCTTTTCAAGTAGTCTTGAGACGATTTTCCTTGAGGTTTTGATTGATGCCGGGATGGCGGAACTGGTAGACGCACGGGACTCAAAATCCCGCGATAGCAATATCATGTCGGTTCGACTCCGACTCCCGGCACCAGATATTGTCGGAGCATTTCTATGGCAGACCAAGATTGTATTTTTTGCAAGATTATTGCGCGAGAAGTGCCTGCACAGATTATTCAAGAAACAGAAGATATTGTCGTCATTAAAGATATTGCTCCCAAAGCACCTGTGCATTATTTGATCATTCCGAAGAAACATATTCGCGATTTGCGTGTATTAGAGCCTTGTGATTATAATGTTGTATCCAATTTATTATTAATGGCACAGCGATTAGCAAAAGATCTTCCTCAGCCAGGTGCATTTAATTTAGTATCCAATAATGGTCGCGAAGCTGGTCAGCAAGTGCATCATATTCACTTCCACTTTCTCGCTGGCAAACAATTTCCGAGTCTATAAATTATTTAGGTTCTTTGGTAGAGTGCCTCCACACGGTAGATAGGAGATTAGATGCACGCGTTGGTTATTCTTTTTAGCGTTTTGTTTTCATGTTTTTCAACGGTAATCATGGCGTACATTTCTATGGCAACACCGATTGGGCCATGGATTGCAACGACCGTCGTTTTACTTGCTTCGCTAGTTATGAGATTTTTTATTCGCGATGTCCAACGCAGTGCGGCACTTGGATATGTAACGATGGCGTCGTCTATTGGTGGTATTGCGGCAACGGCTGTTGGTTTTTCTTTTCCTGCGATTCATTTTTTAGTGCCAGAACAATTTGCATTGTGGATGCATTCTCCTGTGTGGTTTATATCAATTGTTGGAGGAATTACGTTGGCCGGGGGGTTGATGGGGTTATGGTTTGCTGGTGTTGTGGAAGATGATCTCCTGTATTCTCAGCAGCTATCATTTCCCATTGGACAATTGGTTCATAAAATGATTATTGCTCAAGAAGGCATTCGTAAATCATATGAATTAATTATCGGATTTTTTTCTACGATTCTATTTCACGTTGTGCAGAGTGGTATTGGAATTTTTTCACGTGTTGCATGGTTGTTGCCCCGTTCGTTGACCTTGCTGCCTAAGGTCGATTTAGGGGGCTTTTCTTTGCCTGTAATTCGTTTTGATATATGGCCGCTTGTGTGGGCAATTGGTTTCGTAACAGGCCATGTTATTATGGTTCCCCTTGGCGTTGGAGCTCTTGCGCAAATTGGCATTATTGGTCCCGTTCATGCTTGGTTCTTTTCTCATATTTCATTTAGTGATTTTGTGCTTGCATTTGCGAGTGGGATGGTGCTTATTAGTGCCGTGCAAGGAATGATTAAAACGCCCAAATCATTATGGTATACGGTCCGTCGATGGTTCTCGGAGCGCACAGTTTTGCATCGAAATCTTAGATCATTTGTTTCGTTTGAGATTGCGTTGATTATAGGCATTGTGGTTGGTTTGTTATCATATTTCCAATTTTCACTTGTAACACAAATGTATCTTATTGTTGGAACACTGGTATGTACATATCAGATATCAGTTATTGCAGGGAAAATTGGGCTTGCGCAGTTGGGACGATTTGCAACTTTTGTAATGGTACCAGCCTTAGTTGGCTTACGTGTGACATTTGTACAGGCTATTATTATTGCGACGTTTGTGGAAATATGTGGGGGGGTAGCGGTTGATGTTTTATTTGGAAGAAAAACTGCATCTCTTTTGAAATTAAATAGAGTCCTTGTTAAACGTTATCAGCTACTTGGGCTTGGTGTTGCGACTCTGGTGGTTGGTGGAGTTATATGGCTTTTAATTACACGATTTGGCCTGGGAACCGATGAACTTTTTGTACAACGAGCCTATGCACGAGCTTTATTAGTACAATCAGGTTCTGTTGATCTGAAGGTGCTGGGCCTGGGGTGTCTGTTCGGCTACGTGATTTCGTTACTTCGCATGAGTCCTATGTTGGTCCTTGGTGGCGTACTGATGCCGTTTAATCTTACGCTTGGATTAGTTGCCGGTGGTTGTATGACATTGCTTACCAAAGACAGAGAGTCGTGGTATCCGTTCTGGTCAGGAGTCTTTGCTGCCGGATCATTGTGGATGTTGGTACAAGCGTTGTGGTGACATTTGCATATTACTTATTGTATTCGAAACCATTGTTGAGTTTATTCTTGTCTACTAGTCTAATACGCATTGATCATACTGCAGTTATGATTTTGATTAGTTATTATCTGCTAGGATAAAATTATAATCGACTGATACTTCGGTACCGGCAGCTTCTGCTATACCAGACCACCATACATCTGTTTTTTCTGGAATACGTATTTGTGTTGCGAAGTTTGCTGATCCTTGAACGCCGTACGCTTCGAGCATGATTCTTTTTGCTCCTATTGGACTAGAAGTATTTCCGGCATTTTCTCGTTTCCAAAATATGAGTCGGGCAGTTTTACTGGATGCTACATATGCATTTGCTTGGGAAAGAAACATAGTTTTACCCGCGGGTACGGTATACATGCTCATAAGAGTTTGCCCAAATCCGATTCCAGAAAAGCCAATAACAGCAAGGGTTGCGGGAGTTTCATTTTGTATGGTTATGATACCCGCATTGGTTGCTCCGTATGTCCCAACTGAAGTGATATATGCTCGATAAATTCTACGAAAGCTTTGGGTGGTATATGAGCTTTCTGTTGCTCCTGCAAGTGTGATTTCTTCTGATATTGGATTGAAGTTGTTGTCCAGGCCCACCACCATGATTTTTTGTGCATTTGCTCCCCCAGCAGTATCAGCAGCATTACCTCCTGCTGCGACTCGAACTCTAGATGCAGTGGTTGGCCATGGGTATGTTCCGCCGTTTGTCCAAATATCCGCGAAGCTTGTGGTTAATGATTCATAGTGGGCAAACTTGTAATTGCTTTCCTTACCGCTAATGAGTCCAAGACCAGTATCACAACGAAAATCATTAGAAATTCTTACGAGTTGTGTGTCAGCGTTCTTTGTGATGGTGTTGGTTATGCTAAGGGTTGTGCTTTTATTTTTTGATACATGGTACATGCTCTGTAGCCTGAATGCGGACTGGGCGGAGGATCCATTGGTATATACAACTCGATAGTAACGAGCGGTTACTGGAAAAATGTGTTCTTGTGGTATTGCTGCTGATACAGTAAATGTTTTTATAAAATCCCAATTGGTATTATCGTTTGACTGTTGTAAAGATAAGCCGTTGGCTGCCGATTCAACGTCAGAGTAAACACTTATAGAAATGGTAGCATAGTTAGAGACATCTTCGCCGGTTCCTGTAAATATTGATCCACCAGCTAATGGAGTACTTGTTGAGTTGCTTGTTGAGATAGTTGCAGAATCAAGTAGATCAACAATATCCCGAAGTGTTCCAGATATGGTTGCATCAGGTCCAAGAATATTTCCAACATCTCCGAGTGTTGTATAGATAGGATTAAGATCCAAAGAATCAAGTATGGTGAATGTACCTGAAATGGCCTCTGATATACTGGTTCCAAGATACGTATCTGCATCTCCAAGCACACCGAGCACGGTATTTGCAGATGCTGGTTGTGACACATCACCAATCATGGTGTATGTGCCGTTGAATCCTTCGTTCATGATAGTGGTCATTTCATGCAGTGTTGTGTATGTGTTATTAAAGCCTGCGTCGATGGATGTGAATGTTCCAGCAAGTGCTTCTGAGATGCTTGTTCCTAAATGTGTACACGCATCGCCCAAGATACCCAGTACTGATCCCGCACATGCACCTTGTGTTATATTGCCAAAACGATCTGATACTAATAAATGAAGTTGATGAAGTTTTTGTTCTATTACTCCTAAGCGCAATGAATCACTTCTCGTTGGCAGCTTTTGTATTGTTTGAATCAGTGATTGTAGCGCGATGATCATGTCTCCTTTTGTTACAGCATGCGGTGCACATTGCAATGATTCGTAACATGCTATAAATGGCTCTGGAAGGATATTTTCAGCGTTATATGCTTCTGCATCGCAGTAAATATCCTCAATGATGGTTTGAAGTTCTTCTTCAGTGAGCACCGTCATCTCCGGACTGTTGAGTAATTCACGATAGGTTAAAAATTCTTCTGGAAGTTGGTTAGTAAAGTGTCGGCTTTGTGCGTAATCGTAAAATGCGTTGACAAAATGTTTTAACGATTCAGTTCGTGTTTGGGTTTCTTGAGCGATACGATCTGCATCATCCAGTACATACACAGATGGGAACCATAGTAGGAGACATATACTAATGAGTGTATTGTGTTGTGAAAGCTTCATACATACTACTCCGTCATTAGAAAAACTTTATTACGGATGATCGTATGAAATGTATTCGAATATTGTCAATCACTCTTTGAATGATTAAACGGCATTCCAGGAAAGGTAGCTTTCTATGAATGGCATGATGTCACCGTCAAGTACGAGATCAGGTTGTGGTGATTCATAGTTTGTGCGGTGATCCTTAACCATTTTATAAGGATGCAAGACGTACGATCTGATCTGTGAGCCCCATTCTATTTTTTTCTTTTCGCGTGCAGATGCTTTGGCAAGTTGTTCTTCCTTTTGTTTTTGTGCCAATTTTGCCATTAACATTTTCATAGCAGTTTCTTTATTTTGATGTTGTGAGCGTTCATTTTGGCACTGTGTAACAATGCCGGTTGGTATGTGTGTGATGCGTACGGCAGATTCTGTTTTGTTGACATGTTGTCCGCCGGCGCCGCCTGCACGATATGTGTCAATGCGTAGATCGTTGGGATCAATAGTGATCTCAATATCCTGTACTTCGGGCAAGATGTGTACACCTGCGAATGACGTATGGCGACGCTTATTGGCATCATATGGGGAAATGCGCACAAGTCTATGAATGCCGTGTTCTCCCTGTAGGAGGCCGTATGCGTTTTGTCCTTGTACGAATACGACGGCTGATTTGATGCCGGCTTGTTCGCCGGGTTGCAGATCAACAACTTTTGCCTTCAATTTATGTCGCTCGCAGAATCGCATGTACATGCGCAGAAGCATGTCTGCCCAATCTTGAGCCTCAGTTCCACCTGCTCCTGCATTGACGTGGACAAAACAGTTGCCGGCATCTTCAGGGTTAGTGAGAAACAGATTGATTTTGAATTCAGATGCCTGCTTGGTTAGCTGTGCAAGATCAGCTTCGATTTTTTGTAGCTCAGTTTCATCTTCTTTGAATAGATCAAGAAGTTCCTGAATTTCTCTATATGATGATACGAGCTGTTGATAATGGTCTCGAATATTTTTGAGTGCTTGCAAGTCTTTGAGCACTTGTGCCTGGTCAGATCTCTTCCAGAATGTTTCTTGCGTGCTCTCTGCTTTGAGGGTCTGGTACCGCTCTTCTAACTTCGAATCGTTCCAGAATGTGGTAATGGCGGTCATGGTTGGTTCAAGAGCTTTCACCTGCTCTTTTAGTTCATCGAATAACATGGCCTTGTTTCTCTGATTGGGTATCCTTATATAAATATATCTTTATCACTATAACAAAGTGATCTCTGTCTTACTATGGAGTGGGTATGAATCCTGGTCGGTTATTTCTTGTTTCTGCGCCTTCGGGTGCCGGCAAAAGTTCATTAGTTGCGGCAGTTATAGAGCAACTTGCATCGTCCTATTCAATTCGTCGGGTTATTACCTATACAACTAAACATCCTCGTCAGGGTGAGGTTGAGGGTGTGGACTATCATTATATAGGGGAGGTTGAGTTTCTCAGGAAATTAGATGAAGGGTTCTTTCTAGAATCAAGTACTGCCTACCACGCCTATTATGGGTCGCCTCGTTCTATTATTACAGATCTTGCTCAGGGACATTCGTGGATATTGGTCGTTGATCGTGTTGGGGCTTTAAGGATTCTCGAGGAGGTTTCTGATGTGGTGGCGATTTGGATCACAGTTCCATTTAATTCACTTGCCCAGCGGTTACGGGAGCGGGGAACAGAATCAGAGGAGCAGATTCAGTATAGGATTGAGCAGGGCAAGAGTGAGCAGGCCCAAGAGGATGCGCGGTCCCTCTATAGCCATGTTATTGTGAATGATGATTTTAATAGTGCTGTTGTGCAGTTGGGGAATCTTATCATTTCATATATTGATGCTGCCAGACGGTAAAGAGATGGGGGCGTGGAATGGGTTGTTTTTAAGAGGGTCGTCCATGCTTTGGAGGTGGTTTATGAAAAAGTTTCTATGTATGTAAAAAATGTATTGACGGCCATCGGTGCATCTGTATAATGGATTGAGCATTCACAAACATATACGTGATGAAAAAAGTTCTTTGAAATACTTACAAGATCCTTAACAATTTTTTTATTAGGCAAATTGAGCCTGCAAGTTTTGTCAGTCCGCTCGAACTTTTCGTAACGGAGAGTTTGATCCCGGCTCAGAATGAACGTTGGCGGCGTGCCTAACACATGCAAGTCGAACGAGAAAGCTCCTTCGGGAGTGAGTACAGTGGCGAACGGGTGAGTAACGCGTAAGAATCTGCCCTCTAGTGAGGAATACCCTCGAGAAATCGAGGTTAATACCACATACGTCCCCTCGGGGAGAAAGGTGGCCTCTTTGCTATCGCTGGAGGAGGAGCTTGCGTACTATTAGCTTGTTGGTGGGGTAAAGGCCTACCAAGGCGACGATGGTTAGCCGGCCTGAGAGGGTGAACGGCCACACTGGAACTGAGACACGGTCCAGACTCCTACGGGAGGCAGCAGTGAGGAATTTTGCACAATGGGCGAAAGCCTGATGCAGCGACGCCGCGTGGAGGATGAAGGTCTTCGGATCGTAAACTCCTGTTAAGTGGGAAGAAAAGCGTACTCCTAATACGAGTGCGTTCTGACGGTACCATTAGAGAAAGCACCGGCTAACTTCGTGCCAGCAGCCGCGGTAATACGAGGGGTGCTAACGTTATTCGGAATCACTGGGCGTAAAGGGTGTGTAGGTGGTATGTTAAGTCAACTGTTTAATCTTTCGGCCTAACCGAGAGCTCGCAGTAGATACTGACGTACTAGAGGGTGGAAGAGAGAAGTGGAATTCTCGGAGTAGCGGTAAAATGCGTAGATCTCGAGAGGAACACCAATGGCGAAGGCAGCTTCTTGGTCCATACCTGACACTGAGGCACGAAAGCGTGGGGAGCAAACAGGATTAGATACCCTGGTAGTCCACGCCGTAAACGATGATCACTAGACGTCAGTTTCGTTTTACGAGATTGGTGTCGTAGCTAACGCGATAAGTGATCCGCCTGGGGACTACGGTCGCAAGACTAAAACTCAAAGGAATTGACGGGGGTCCGCACAAGCGGTGGAACATGTGGTTTAATTCGATACTACGCGAGGAACCTTACCTAGGCTTGACATGTATTTGACCGTTGTAGAAATACAGCTTTCTGGGCTTCGGCTCAGACAAATACACAGGTGCTGCATGGCTGTCGTCAGCTCGTGTCGTGAGATGTTTGGTTAAGTCCTCTAACGAGCGCAACTCCTGCTATCAGTTGCTATTCTTCGGAAGCACTCTGATGGGACTGCCTGGGAAACCAGGAGGAAGGTGGGAATGACGTCAAGTCCTCATGGCCCTTATGTCTAGGGCGACACACGTGTTACAATGGCTAGTACAGAGGGTTGCCAACCCGAGAGGGGGAGCTAATCCCTTAAAGCTAGTCTAAGTTCGGATTGAGGTCTGCAAATCGACCTCATGAAGTTGAAATCGCTAGTAATCGCGCATCAGATCGGCGCGGTGAATACGTTCTCGGACCTTGTACACACCGCCCGTCACACCACGAAAGTTGTTTGTACCCAAAGTTGTCTTAGCTAACCGTAAAAGGGGGCGGGCACCTAAGGTATGGGCAGTGATTGGGGTGAAGTCGTAACAAGGTAGCTGTAGGAGAACCTGCGGCTGGATCACCTCCTTTCGAGGGAGATATCCACAGATTCTTAATCGAGTCTGTTATATAATAAGGTGTAATAGTGGAAAGGCACACTTGCAGGCGCCTCTAGTTTGGGCCTATAGCTCAGCTGGTTAGAGCACCCCGCTGATAACGGGGAGGTCAGTCGTTCGAGTCGACTTAGGCCCACCATTTTCTGGTGGGGGGCACAAAGATGACTGATCGTGGAAAAGGGGATGTAGCTCAGTTGGTAGAGCGTCCGTTTTGCACGCGGAAGGCCAGCGGTTCGACTCCGCTCATCTCCACCAAAATATCCTGATCTTGTAAGTAGAAAAAATGTAAGAGTAGTAGATAAAAATTTCTTGTGTTCTTTGAAATATTCGTAACATAATATCCTGAAAACAAAACAAGTTTTCTTGAGTTTTTAATTATCTCAATTTTTATAAAGACTTGTGGTTAATTGAAAAGGGCATTTGGTGAATGCCTTGGTATCAGGAGGCGATGAAGGAGGTGGAAGACTGCCAAAAGCTTCGGGGAGCTGTCAATCAAGCTTTGATCCGAAGATTTCCGAATGGGGAAACCCA
>JAFGJD010000002.1 GCA_016929235.1 Candidatus Babeliales bacterium
AGTCTAAAATGGTCGCCGCTCTGATAATGCTTTATACACAGTCACACGGTCCATGTATTCCAATGATGATCCAACTGGGACGCCACGCGCTAAACACGTTATCTTCAATCCCTCCGCCCCTTTAAGTTTGTGCGCAATGTACGCAGATGTTGCTTCACCCTCTGGCGTTTGGTTCATTGCTAAAATGATTTCTTTCACATCAGAGGCAATGCGCTTCAGTAACAGATCCACTGTAAGATCATCAACGTCAATACCGTCAAGCGGCGATAGTGCACCACCAAGAATGTGATACATCCCTTTGTATCCACCCGTCTTTTCAATCGCAAGTAATTCTTGCCACGATTCAACAACACAAATCACGGAATGATCCCGTTTGGGCGAAGAACAAAAATAACACGCGTGATTTTGCTCAACCCACGTACAACAGATCGGACAACGACTAATATTTTTCTGTGCCTCACGAATACGATCACAAAACAATTCTATCTGCTGTTCATCCATAGAAAGAAAATGTGTTGCAACACGATACAGGTTCTTAGAAGCAAGATAGGGAACCTGTTGTAGCGTTTTTAGGAGTCGAGAAAGCGATGGAAGATGATCAACCATACGATATCCCTGTTACAAAAATTTTAGTTTCTTAAGTGCGAGCGTACTCACCACCCCAACAAAGGTGCTCAATGCGAGGTATAACACTAAACCCGATGAAAGACTGACCGAAAACGCACCGAATACTAATCCCATCACCAACGCTGAAATACGCGCTTGCCCCCCACCAGCAGGTGCTGGCATCAGCACCATGGAGAGACATGTTGCAATAGGTAGGATGTAATATGGATCAGGTGCAGATAAATCGGGGATCCATAAAAATGGAACTTTATATAAGGCTAATGACGAACGCAAAATAGACGCGAGTGCAAAAAAGATCGGCATCTGGAGTAATGACGGCAAGCAGCCGATCATTGCGCCGAATTGCTCCTGTGCAAGCTTCATTTGTTCTTGTTGAAGTTTTTCAGGATCATTCTTGTATTTGCGTTTAATATGTTCTTCTTTCTTTTTTAAGTTGCCTATTTTCGATGTCGTTTTTTGTTGACTAAAGCTCAACGGAATAAGCAAAAGCCTAAACAAAATGGTAAGTAGCACAATTGCCCAACCAAAGTTATGCGTTCGCGTGTTGAACCATCTCAAAAGCTTCAAAATCGGTTTGGCAATAAAACCAAGCCATCCATAATTCAAAAGAGATTCAAGCCGCTTATCGACGCCAGCAATAGCTTTCTGCTCCTTTGGCCCGAGGTAAAATGAAAGATTCCACGTTGTTTCTTTTGAAATCACTGGGCCTTCTAATATTGGAGCAATACGTTCCGGTTCAACTTTAAAATAACCGCGTTGAGCAAAATTATGAGCATCATGAATCATAGCTGTAGCGAAATATCTACTCGATGCACCAAACAACGTTGGCTGTTTCCATATTTCATCATCAAGCGTTCGCACTGACCGACTTCGTGCGTACTGCATAATCGGCTTATGTAGCTCTTGCACAATGCCACCAATCTGTTCATTACTAGAGTTTTCCGCAAGATAAGGCGAAACAAAGAATAGTCTCGCCTGAACCCCATCTCCATGCGGATCTATCGTTAAGGAAAGATCTAGCTGATGCTTATCTTTGTGGAGCGTAAAGAGCTTCGTAATAGCTCCTCGCTCACTGTGTCCGTGGTACTTGAGTACAACCTTCAGCTCATCTTCATCATGTGAGACAAGTTCATAGTAGAATGGTGTTTCTCTGTCGAGTGCAATTAAAAAAGGACTTTGTTCTTTCTCATAGAGTGTTAGGTCAGGAAGTGTTGCAAGCCATTGCGGATGCTGCGTATTGCCATGCCGAAAATCAGCTTTTCGTAGCGATGCGCCATAGGATGAAAATGTAAATCTTCCATAGCTGGTGATTACATCGGTAAGGGCTTCTTTTTGGGCCTTCCCGTCAGCAAAATCAATTTCCTTATTAACTGTAATTATCTCCTCCTGCTGCTCTGATTCAGGATTCGATGGGCCCATGAACATACTCAGCATCCAGTTAAGCGTGAATGCTGCCGCAGCAATAAATAAGATATCCTTTGTTTTTAAGGAAAAACGCTGAATCAACCATTGTCCTACAAAAAAAAGGCCGACCCACAATAAAATACTTGCTATATTCATTGATGAATACCCTTGCTAACGAGGATTATGAGGAAACTGTGCCCAATGATACCAAAGAAGCCCATAAGATACAATTTACAGAGCCAGTAAGTTTAGGTATAACTCACAAAGACGTTCGTGTTTTGCGTGCTTAGTTACCCATCTGTGCGTCCGGAGTATAAAGAAGAGTTTCAAGTAAAGAAGGGCTAGTATGAGAATGCAAAAACGGCAGTTCCGAATCGGAGAACTTGCAGAGTACTTGGGCGTGGAACGCTTCGTCATTCGTTTTTGGGAAAAAGAATTCAATCTACGGCCAACACGCTCAGAAGGCGGACAACGGTTTTACGAAGAAAGAGATCTCGAACGCATGCAAAAAATTAAGCAGCTTTTGTATGAAGAAGGATTTACCATCGCAGGCGCAAAAAAAGCTTTGAAATCAAAAAAAGACAAGCCTATTGTTGCATCCCAAAAAACAACATTTGATGAAACACTACCCGAAAACGTCACCCATAGACTTAAGACTATTAAGAAAAAATTACTCGCATTAAGACAGCAACTATAAACGGGACTCATGTATAATAAGAAAGCGCACCTTCATTTTGTTGGTATCGGTGGTATTGGTATGAGTGGTATTGCCAAGGTACTACGCTATCAAGGCTATACAATTTCAGGTTGCGACCTGGATATGAAACAAATGAGTATTACCGAACTAAAAGAACTCGGTTGCGCCATCAGCCATGGTCACAATACCGCTATCTGTCAAGATCAATCTATTGATATCTTAGTTTACTCGTCTGCAGTGAAGACAACCAATCCCGAACTTTTGGCAGCACAAACACGAGGCATTCCAACCATTCCTCGCGCACTAATGCTTGCAGAATTAATGAGAACAAAATATTCAGTTGCAATCGCAGGATCACACGGGAAAACCACAACAACATCCATGATCTCGCATGTGCTCATCGAAGCTGGGCTCGATCCTACCATTATTATTGGCGGTCATCTTAAAAACATCTCGGCTCATGCGCGCTTGGGTAAGGGAGATTTTCTTGTTGCCGAAGCAGATGAAAGTGATCGCTCATTACTCAATTTGCAAGCAACCATGGCGGTACTTACTAATATTGATCTAGAACATCTAGAAACGTACACAGATCTTGATGATGTTAAGGCAACATTTACACGTTTTTTAAATAATCTTCCATTTTATGGAAAAGCATTTCTATGCATTGATGACCCGAACATTCAATCAATTCTTCCAATCGCACACCTCAAAACAATCAAATATGGATTCTCTCAGGAACTTGCGGATCTCTTTGCAACTAATGTTATCTTGAATGTGGATCATTCAACGTGTGTAGTAGCTACAAAGCAAGGAGAGCTTGGGCCTATCATCATTCCAATGCCGGGACGTCATAACGTCTTGAATGCCTTAGCAACTTGCGCCTTAGCTCGAGAATTGGGCGTCACCTTCGATATGATCACGCAGGCTCTTGCATCGTTCAAGGGCGTAGAACGGCGATTCAGTTATAAGGGGACATTTGCAGGCGCAGAACTGTTTGATGACTATGGACATCATCCGGTCGAAATAAAAAACACGCTCGAAGTTGCACGAAAACGAACACAAGGAAATTTAACAGTCGTATTCCAACCGCATCGGTACTCACGAACACACAAGCTATGGGAACAGTTCATCGACATGTTCTTAGAAAGTAATATAGATCACCTCATCATCACCGATATTTATGCAGCAAGTGAAGCTCCTATTGCAGAAATTACTGGTGAAAATTTCGTCAAAGCAATACGCCAACGCAATCCAAGATTCACCATTCATTACGCTCCCTACGAAGAGACGTTCCACGAAATCAAAAAAATTCTCACTCAACTCGCTCGTCAAAACGACCTAATTCTGTTACAAGGTGCGGGCAAGATCAATCAACTCGCAGAGGACCTCGGAACCTAATTACGATTTTCCAGGAACTGCTGTAGTCGATGGAGGCGCAACCGATGTTGGAGGAACTGGCCCTTCATCAGATGAGAACGGCGTCGTTACTACTTCTTGCTGTCTTTCAAGTTCTGCATCTTTCGCAGCAAGGTCACGATCCGCAGTATCAAGATCGCTCACAATAGAATCGATAAGCGGTAATTGCCGCAATAATCCGGTATCAATAGACTGCAACTGCATCCTGCTTGAGGAGAGAAGAGCTCCTACATTTGCTAACAATCCAATAGCTAAATTGACAGCATCGATTGCCGGAGCAAGAAATGCACCTGCAACTAGATCACCAAGTGACCCTAAGCCATGTAGCAAATCATATAATGGCTTCACCGCCCATCCATAAATAACATTGTCTTTTGCTTTTTTGAGATCATCCATAAATTTCGCAATGCCAAGATTTCGAATCTGAGAACGCGTACTATCCATTGATTGTTTAACGCTTTGTACAAGAGTAAGCTGTGCGCCCTGCTGATCTTTCAGTAGCTGCAACTGCTGCATACCATCATTCTTTAAACCAGTCTCAGCTTCTTGCAAACCACTTTTTAGCTCCAACAAATTTTGTTTCACTATTGCTATCTGACTTCGCATCTGAGCAATGGCCTGTCTTTGTGTAGCGATGAGAGATGATGGCCCTTCCGATCCGCCAGGACTCATTGCTGCAAAAATCAAGCTTGCTGCTGCACCGCACACCACTATCCACAGTAGATATTTTTTCATCATGGTCACACATCTCCTCGTGCTATATATGAATACCAACAGTTGCTAATGCATCCGCATATGGTTTAATCGCATTTTTCCAACTATTCAGTGTGGATTTTGCTGTATTACAACCCAATACACCGCGATTTTTTGTCTGATCTAAATCTGATAGAATCCGATCCATCGAAGGGATCATGTCTGGGATATGCTTTGTAGTAATTGGATCGATTAGTGCCACGCCTTGATCAATAATAGTAGTTAAATTATCCGATAGCTCCACAATCTTCTCAAGGGTCCTGCTCAAATTAACAGATGTAAAATGCCACTCATACAACTGATGAGCCACATCGACCGTCTCTGGATCTTGCGCATTTGCCTTGACCTCAGCTAACTGAGGTTTTTTGTTTTGAAGAACTAGTAACTGTGCTTCAAGCTTCTCTTTAGCAGGATCAAGTTGAGCTTTCACATTAGAAATACCCGTCTTCGCTTGATCAACTTTCGTTTGAATAGCAGATTTTGTAGCGTTTACAGAAGTAACTGCACTTTCTATCCCTCCAATTATGCCCCCGTACGCAACACCTCCTGTATATGCGATGCTCACTATAAAAAAAAATTTCTTCACAATGTAACTCCCCATAAAAGACACTTCACTTTTCCCTTAGTAGCATATCTAATCAAGCCTAAAAAACACAAGGACCAACCCATATCCATTGCATCCAGATGCTTAGATTGTGTATAGTACAAGAGTAAGGGAAAATGATTGGTTAGGGGAGATTGTCATGAAACGTATAACCGGTATTTTAGCGCTCGTTTTAGCCGCCAACGGCATATACGCTGACCATGGTCACGCGACGGCGGCAGGCTTTGGTGGATTTGCAGCAGGAACTCTTGTAGGAACTGCTATTTCAAACAATCGAGGCTATAGAGACCCAGTTGCAGAGGCTGAAGCTGATGCTATTCGCGAAGAAACACGCCAAGCACGTAAAGAACGGCTCGCTGCAGAACGAGTAGATAAAGACGACAACAAAAGCAGTCTCAGAAAACAAAACGAAGAGTTAAAAGAACAAAATAAGCAACTGCAAGAACAAATCGCAGAACTCACTAAGACAATCCAGGAACTCAATGCTCGTCTAGGGCAAGCCCCAGCACAACAGGGTTCATGGTGGTGGTAAAAGACCATTAAAAATAACGTTCATCCGTAGCATGATGGGTACAATGCACCAGTATCCGTCATGCTTTTTTTGTACCAGAGATGATATGAATAGCCACCTTAGTTCGTAGCCGCTGAATCGTTACCACACACAAAGTATACGGCTTATCAAATACTAATAATGCCTGATCACCCACAAAGGAACCGAGCTCCAGCCATCCCGCACGCTCCATCTCCGACTGATAAAACTCAACCACATCCTGATATGGTAATTTACTTGTATATGATAACTCATGGGTATCAAGGATAGGATCATTGAGGCGTGAGGCCCCAACTAAGGCATCAATTAAGACCGGGACATCAGAAAGCTTTGCTTCCTGAACCGTCACATCACGAATAACAACAGTTTTTTTTTGAGAGCCACACGAACTGATGCTTGCCAGTATCCCTAGATACAACAGCATGCGCAGATACATGGACCCCTCCTTGGCTTGAATTATTCAGCAGCCTGTTCTATTGCCGCTTCAGGAGCCTCTTGTGCAACTTCTACTTGATCTCGTGCCACGATCTTTTCTTTCACACGACCTGCCTTACCAACGCGATCACGAAGGTAGTACAGTTTTGCTCTGCAGACATCACCCTTGCGTTTGAGAGTGATTGAATCGATGACAGGAGAATAAAAAGGATAGATACGCTCTACAGGAACACCGTTTGCTCCGATTTTTCGGACAGTAAACGTAGAGGATGCACCATTATGCTTAATACTGATGACATCGCCTTCAAAAGCCTGGAGTCGTTCTTTATTTCCTTCTTTGATGCGCTGCGATACAACAATGCGATCACCGGCAGCAAACTGAGGGAAATCTCGCTTGTATGCTCCGAGGTCACGAATAGTTTCTTTGGTAAAATGTCCTGCTTTCATGAAGCCTATCCTTTTGAGAATGTCTCTGAAATCTCTACGATTTGCTATCTTGCCTATTTACTATACTGAAAAATTGGTACTCTGCCAATCTCATATCCGCTTGCGATTCCACCCAAGCCAGCGGTCAAAAATAACCGCTACTGCCGAACGCACAGACAAATGATTAAATTCTGTAAAACCCGCTACCGGCAGCAATAGATAGTCACTTGAGGCAACAACCTCCGGTGCCAACCCCCTTCCAGTTCCAAATACAAGGAGAACTGGCCGCTCCTGAGACCAAACATCACCTTGGTCATAGTAGGTAATGAGCGATGGATGATCAACTTCTCGTGCCGATGTTGCTATGATCAGAGGCTTCTTTCCTTCTCTTGCCTCAATCTCCATAAGCACTTCTGATAGATTATTTTTAAGCGCAACCGATGCCAGAGCCTCTGCTCGTTGGGCATTGTAAGTTACTCCCTTACCCTCTTGCCAGAAGTCGAGCAGCGTCTGTGCTATCTGCTGCTGATCCTTTAATGGAGAAACTAAAAAGTATCCATCAAGACCGTATGTCCTTGCTGAACGAGCAATATCATGAATATCCAACGATGTAATCGAGGTTGTCCCCACCCGGTCCTGGTCAACAATCACATCACTATGCATTAATACAGCGTAGTGAGATGGAATGCATGATTTTCCTAAATTCTTTTGATGCTCGGTCATGGGACTAGTACGAAACCAGTCAAAGTGCTCCTTGATCGTCTTATAAGCTGCCTGACTTTCTCGCCATTTTTGAAGCTCAGCATGGTTACCTGAGAGCACCACATCCGGCACCTTTTTACCGCGCCATTCCACTGGTTCAGTGAATTCTGGATAATCAACAAATGGCCCAGAAAATGAATCCTGCTCAACCGATTCTTTACGACCGATTACACCCGGAATATGTCGTAGCAATCCTTCCAAGAACAACATAGCTGGGATATCTCCGCCCATAACCACAAAGTCACCAACCGATATAACTAAGTCGGCATACTCCTGTTCCACGCGAGCATCCATACCCTCATAACGGGAGCTTGCAAGGATAACGTGATCATAGGACTGGATCTTTTTAGCAGTTGCTTCAAGGAGAGGTTGGTCAAGTTTTTTACCCTGTGGCGAAAAGAAAATACGAAACGATTTGCCATGCTTCTTATCCTGTGACGCAATTGCATCCTCTACAACACGAGGCTTAATCAACATGCCTGACCCATGCCCACAGGTAGGAGCATCGATACGCTCCTTTGGCTTTACAAACGAAAAATAGCTCGTGACGTCAAACGAAACGAGCTTCTTTTCTTGAGCTTTTTTAACGAGACTTGTGGCAAGGAATGGACCGAATATCTCTGGGAAAACGGTCAGAATTGATATGTTCATGCACCCTTGGCATATTTCTTTTGGAGCTTCTTGACGGCATCGCTTGCCTGGGCGCCCTTAGCAATCCATTCCTGAATACGATCTTTTTCAAACTTCACAAATGTACCAGTCAACGCTTCATAGGTTCCAAGATTGTCAATGTATTTCCCGTCACGGCTTTGGCGCGAGTCCACAGCCACGATACGATACACAGGTGCCTTTTTCTTACCAAAGCGAGCAAGACGAATTTTTACTGCCATGCAGAGAGATCCTTATATTGATTCAAAAACTAAATTTTAGGGAATCCTTTGTTATTCCTGAAAAGTTTAGCATATTGCTGACTTTGTTCAAATCGAGCAAGCATACGGTCAATATCACTCACCGTCACCCCTGCCTGCCGGGCAACCTCACGCTTACGTGAATTGGTCAATTTTCTATGGTCCATTTGCTCGGCCGGGTCCATCGCTTCAATAATTGCCTTGAAGATCTTCATCTCCTCTTCACCCCGCTTGATGACCTCAGGCGACAATGCATCCTTGGGAAGCCCGGGCATATACTTAAGCACCTTGCTCAAAGAACCCATCTTGGAGATCATATTCATCTGATTTACAAAATCCTTAAGTGTCAGTTTTCCAGACGATGGCTGGTCCAAATGAGGCTGTGGCGGCGTCTCTTGTTTTTTTGTACGTGAAAAAATCTTAGAAAGCTTACTAAGCATTGCATATCCTTGTATCATTATATCGATTGAATCGTCCGTTCAGTATAAGGAACTTTCTATTCATCAGCAACGCGCTATTTTACAGATAAGCCGCAAATGAGTACATTTTCGTAGAAACGGAATAAGACCCCATCGCAAGGTTGATAACCCTATGAGTAAAAAAGCAGAACCGATCAACATTGATAAGCCCAAAGTTCTTCTTGTTGGAATACAAGCTCCTTATAATAAAACAAAGTATATAGATTCATACTTTGCTGAGTTTCTTAATCTTGCAAAAACCAATCAACTGGAATGGGTCGATGTTTATTTCACCAAAATCAGATCCATTGACGCAAGTACCTTCCTTACTAAAGGCAAATTAGAAGAGATCACTAAACTGTGTAATGAGCATAATATAGATCACGTCGTTATCTCAGAACCGCTTACAGCGCAACAGGCACGCAACCTCACAGAATTATTTAGCGCAAAGGTCTTTGATCGCACACAATTAATTCTCGAAATTTTTGAAAAGGCTGCGCTATCCGCCGAAGGGAAAATTCAGGTCGAGATCGCATTTCTCCAGTACCAAAAATCACGACTTGCAGGCCATGGAATCCATATGTCTCAACAGGCTGGTGGGATTGGAACGAGGGGTCTTGGTGAAACCGCTAAAGAGAAAGAATCACGTCATATTGAAGAACATATTTTAAAACTAAAAAAGAAATTGCATCAGCTCGAACTGACAAGAGAAACACAACGCAAACAAAGATTGGCAAACCGAATCCCAAACATCTGCCTAATCGGATATACCAACGCAGGCAAATCAACCATTCTGAATGCGCTCACCAAGAGCCATGTTCTAGCTGAAGACAAGCTCTTTGCAACTCTTGATACCACAACTCGTGAGCTCTTCATCAATGGTGTAAAAAAAGGTGTTATCTCAGATACCGTTGGTTTCATACAACAGCTTCCCACTCGATTGATCGAGGCATTTAAGTCAACGCTCTCAGAACTTCAATATGCAGATCTTCTTCTCCATGTCATTGATCTCTCAGATCTAAATTGGGAATCACATATCAAGATCGTACACGACATACTCAATGACCTTAATGTACATAAAGATATTCTGTACGTCTTTAATAAGGTAGATAAAACAGAAGATCTAGAAGCACTGAAACCGGCTCTCAATCCTTATCGTCCTCAGGTGCTTGTCTCCGCATCAAGCAAGGATGGGCTCGCGGCACTCAAAACATATCTTTCATTTTGGACGCCAGAGCGCTAGTACAACATATGCGACCCCCTTGTTAAAAAGCTGTTTTACTCATAGGCTAAGAGCAAAACAGACGCATCTTCAAGGAGCTTGTCATGCTACACCAAATCATCATTCTCCTCACACCTCTTAAAATATACGCATGGCTTATTACCGCGCTTGCGTTCATGGTTGCTGAGCTTACAACTCCAGGTCTCTTTTTCTTTCTCGCATTCGGCGCCGGATCATGCATTGGTGCACTCTTGACATGGCATGGATCCCCATTCACTACCCAAGCATCAGGTGCGCTCATCAGCTCACTGATCAGTGTATGGATCCTGCGAAAACTGTTTGCGCAACATATCAGTGCCAAGCAGCATGTGCGAACAAATTATGAGGCTCTATCCGGCCAAACTGGAATTGTTACCAAAACAATCCAACCGCATCAAAGTGGATTAGTTAAAACAAAAGGTGAAGTATGGCCAGCAAAATCAGAAACCAACGACTCCATTGCGTCGGAAACCATCGTCTCCGTTTCTCGTATTGTAGGAAATCATATTATTGTTAAGCCATTGCTACTTCTTTTTGCATGTTCTTCGCTAGGCTCATTACAAGGCGTCGTTACAGACTATTTTACTAAACCCGATGGTGAGATAATGACTGATGATGAAGTAATAGAAGCATGCTGCAATCCGTCCTATCACCTGCATCATCCAATAAGTCGCATAGAGCGCCTTGCTGAAGCAGATCGCAACTGGGCGAATCGCCACTACAACGGAGCCACATGCTACTTCTTTACAACTTCAGGTACAAGAGTAAGAGAAGGCGAATTTGATTTTCAAACAACAATGGAAGAAATAGATGCTCCTGGTATTGCTGATACATTATTTTTGAGACCTTTTGATGGATTGTCTAATACGCTATACAGGAATGAGGAGGTAGGCAATATGGTAGCTTCCCAGGATGCTGCGAACTGTATCCCATACATAAAAGCGATATGCGCCATGCGATCAAGAAGTGCAGTATCTCCTACTAATTCTGACGATAGAATTGCCAAAGTGAAGGGAAAGAGTGTCACATTAGCCAAAGATTGCCCAGCAGGGACAGATTACCAAGTAGATGCACATTTGGTAGATTTTTCAAACTGGATTGCGCTTTCTGAACGGTTTAAATTTGCTGCCGCACATGGTTGCATTACACAAAGATTCCAATTCTCCCCCCTGGAGCATAACTACGAGCTAATGAATCCAGAATTATACCCTCGCCTTTCTGCTGAAGACTTTAAGAAGGAAATCTATGCCAAAGTTCTTCATAGACGGATAAAAAGAATTGGAATTACAACTTTGATAGCACTAGCAGCCGCATATGGTTTTAAAAAATTATATACCGCTATATTCACACGCAAGCCAGGGGCTGCTCAAAAACTTGCCGAAAATAAGACTCAATCATCTCATGAACATAAATGTACTTCAGAGGAGCTATTATGATCGTCGAAGGATTCATCATCTTTTTTATATGCCTCGTATTGTTTGTTATGCTCACGATTTCGCGTGCAACCTATCTGGTCCAACAATCTGAGGTCATAGTCGTTGAGCGTCTCGGGAGATTTCATTCTCTATTAACGCCCGGGCTTCATTTTGTCGTACCATTCATTGATCTACCACGTTCAACAATGTGGACCATGATCAAGCCAACATCGGACAATCACTGGTACCGCTATTATAAAAACGTATCGCGCATTGATCTTCGTGAAGCTGTGTACGACTTTCCAAAACAAAACGTAATTACCAAAGATAACGTTACAATGGAAATCAACGCACTGCTCTACTATCAAATCACTGATCCCAAGTGTGCAATGTATGAAGTACAAGATCTTCCTCTTGCTATCGAACAACTTACACAAACAACCTTACGTGACGTGATTGGTTCAATGGACCTTGATGAGACACTATCATCACGGAGCCAAATCAATGAACGACTTCGCATCATCCTTGATGAAGCAACCGATAAATGGGGGGTACGGATCAACCGTGTTGAACTTAAAGATGTAAACCCACCACACGAGATCCGTATTGCGATGGAAAAGCAGATGAAAGCAGAACGCGATCGTCGTGCATTAATTCTTGAAGCTGAAGGCGCAAAGCGCGCCGCCATCCTGGAAGCAGAAGGCTACAAAGAAGCTAAGATCACACACGCCGAAGGTGACGCTCAGGCACGGCTCAATCAGGTCCATGCAGAATCGGAATCACTCAAGGTACTTCGCAATGTTCTTCCCGAAAATGCAGATCCAACTGCATACCTCATCGCATTGAATTATATCAAGGCGTTACCTGAAATGATGAAGGGGAAGGATGACAAGATGATCATTGTTCCGTATGAAGCAAGTTCTTTAGTAGGATCACTTGCAACCATCAAAGAGCTGTTTGATAAAACAAAAAAATAAACATACAGTCATGATATAATAGAGGCCGGAGTGAAACATCCGGCCTTCTTTTTGTACAACTTACGATTCTAATCTACTTTTGCTACAGTAGAAGCTCACATTCTACAAAGGTCTTGTATGTCAGTTTCATTTCACGAGTTTTTTCAAACGCAGCTTAATCAAGCACAACAGAAAGCTGTAAATCATACTAAAGGTTCGCTACTAGTGACTGCTGGAGCAGGCTCTGGGAAAACACGTATTATCACCGCACGTATCGTCAATCTCATTATGAACGAACACATACACCCAACAGCAATTGTTGCGCTAACATTCACTAATAAAGCTGCACGAGAAATGCAAGAACGAATCACTAACTTTCTTGGGAAGCTCCCATTTATGCCATTTATTGGCACGTTCCATTCATATTGTTTGTACCTACTCAAGCGCAATGCAAAGCTTCTTCCATACGAAACATTCTCAATTATGGACGCAGACGACCAACACAAATTGTTGAGCAAATTGATCAAACGATACTCGCTTGGAAAACAAACAACAGCAAGAAAACTCGCCTACCATATTTCAACATATAAAAATTCATCTCATTACGAAGGCAACGATCCACAAACAAAAATCGAACCCCTTGTCAGCCAGGTTTATCAAGCATATGAACACGAAAAAGAACTCAGTAAATGTTTTGACTTTGACGACTTATTACTAGAAACACTCAAACTATTTCGTAAAAATCCGGCACTGAAAAAAGAACATCATACATTCATACGACATATCCTGGTCGACGAATACCAAGACACAAATATTGTGCAACACCAATTGTTAAAACATATGGTCTTGCAAGGAACCAAAAAAATGGCAATCGATTCGTTGTGCGTTGTGGGCGATGAAGATCAATCTATTTATTCATGGCGAGGTGCTACCATAGCTAACATCATGAACTTCAAAATAGATTTTCCCGATGTAACCACAATCACAATTGAACAAAATTATCGCTCGGTACAATCAATTTTACATGTCGCGAATAAAGTTATTGAACATAACGAGCAACGCAATCCAAAAACGCTCTGGTCCGAACGAACTGGACGACAACGTGTATACCGCATTACCTGTGTTTCTGGTTATCAAGAAGCAGAAGCAATTGCACAATGCGCAAAAGCGTTAATAAGAGTCAATAAATTACGATCATCCGCTGTCCTCTATCGAGCGCACCATCAGTCGCGGATTATCGAAGAAGCATTATTGCGCCATACCATCCCATATAAGATCATTGGCGGCATTCAATTTTATGAACGTGCAGAAATCAAAGACTTACTTGCATACCTACGTTTAATCGTTAACCCGTTCGATCGTATTGCAGCATCACGCATTATCAACACACCAGCGCGGGGATTAGGCGATAAGTTTCAAGAACAATTGTTTCAACTATGGACAAAAGATCCATTCAGTACACTCACCGACATTTGTACAAAAATGTGCGAAGAAGATGTAGTAACCGGAATAAAACAACAGAGTGTAAAAGCATTCATACAATGCTTTACTAACATTCAATCGACCGACAGCCCAACCATTGCACTAGAACGAATCATAGAAAAAACTGAATACTTTGCATATCTCAAAAGAAGTTATGAGCCGCAAGATGCACAAGCAAAAAGCGACAACGTTAAGGAACTATTACAAGCAGTACAATATGCAGAAAAACAAGGCACCAAATCTCTGAGTGCATTCCTTGATGAAATCGCACTCATGCAAGAAAAGATGCATGACAAAGATACAGATCATGAGCATATACAACTCATGACACTGCATGCCGCCAAAGGCCTTGAGTTTGATACTGTTATACTCGTAGGCCTTGAAGAAGGACTCTTACCAAGCAGCCGCTCTTTGATGGAAGCACAGAATGCAGAAGAAGAATGTCGCTTGTTTTATGTTGGTATTACACGCGCACGTGAGCGATTATTACTCGCCAAGGCACGATTCCGACATACATTTGGCAGTATGGAACACCAATCTTCATCACGATTCTTAGATCATCTTTCTGATACCCTTGCACCACATGAAGATTTATCCTACGCAAAAGAACCACAAATCGAAGGATTCTTTGCTGAATGGTTGCATGCACCATTACCTGGACCAGAACGTTCCCCAGTAATCACCTTTACCAATACGTTTTCAGAATTCATTCCTGCACATCTCAAACAAGAGACACGCAAAAAAATACATACGACTGGTTGGAAAAAACATGCACCAGTCAAACATCCCAAGTTCGGAGTAGGCATCGTAAAAGAAGTTGAAAAAAAAGGAAACAACAAAACATATATCACTGCTAGCTTCAAAAGTGGTATTAAAAAGATCGACGCTAAATTCTTATTACCACTCTAGCGATGAAGCATTATGCAGCATTAAGCATTTCCAGGATATCGGTCTGGTTATATTCAAACGCATAATCTCTAGCTGTTTTGCCAGCATTATCCGTTGCATCAATATCCGCACCGTTTTCTAATAAAATCCTAACTATCGCTATATTTCCATATAACGATGCAATCATTAACGCAGTAATACCGTCTGCGCGGTCCTTCGTTTTTACATTAGCTCCATTGGCAATCAGTAGTATCGCAATATCATCAAATCCTCGCCAGGCTGCATACATAAGAGGCGTTAATCCCTTATCATTATCTTGTTCATTCAGACGAGCGCCCTTGCTAATAAGCTCTTGAGTAATATCAGCGTGACCTTCAGAACAGGCATACATCAACTGAGTGAGCCCAAATACTTGATCCTTGAACTGTATATCTGCACCCTGAGATAATGCTCCTTGAACCCCAGCAAGATCTCCGTTATAAGCTGCTTCAATGAGTTGAATATTTACATTCTCATCGGCATGCGCTGGCATCTTGTACCAGAACAATATACTCATCAACCCGATTATACTTGCTACCGTTACACTCAACACGGAGCGTTTCATATGCTTCATATCATCCTCTCTAGATCACGCTGCCAATGGGAGATGCACCTCATGCTTACGACCGTCCTTACTCCCTTGTACTGATATTTTCACGGCCAACGGCTTGCCTCTAAACATTAATTTATTTTGATCGGCTATCATAGCGTCGATATCTGCCTGTTCATCAAAAATGAGATCTCTATCAAGGACAATACCATTACTCAACTGCACGTTTCGACCTGGAACAAGATAATATCCCTTGCGTGTTTTGATAATGCGGTATACTTCACCCTGTACCGTTGGATTATCATCCACGTACGGACCTTCCCATTTATCTGGGTATGCCAAGTTCATGGATCCAACTTCCGAACTCACAAACATTTGTACCGTAAGAAAATCTACAAAATTTTCTTGGTGATCGAATCCAAGAATCTTACATGAGTCATCAATTCTTTTGAAAATGGTTTGAAGCTGTTGCATGTCACTAGCAACCAGCTCATCGCTGAAACTTTTTGCATTTGACAAAAGCACTTTTACCGATACCACAAGAATCATGCTAAATAAAACAATAATCAGCAATTGAAAAAGATGCTTGCGTAAAAATTCTAACACTCCGTTCATACTAACTCCCCTGTTTCGTATTACTTAATAAAAAGCTTAGCATGCTCCATAAACGAAAGAGAAGGTTTCACTGATTGCTAAAGCTATCTTTTTGAACATAAGCGCATCATAAGTAGCAACATTGATAAGAGCATATCCCCGTAAGATCCTAGTACAGTAATTTCATGGCATTTTTTACATCATTAAGAGTCGATTCTGCGACAGCTCCAGCCTTCTTGCTTCCATCCTTAATGATCTTCATAACCTGATCAGGATCCTTTGAGAACTCAGATCGTCTCTGACGAATCGGGGCCAAGAACGACTCTAGAACCTCGATAAGATATTTTTTGATCTTCACATCACCAAGGCCACCAGCTTGATACTGATCCTTTAATGCCTTAATTGTCTTCTTGTCTTGAGCAAAGATATCTAGATAGGTAAAAACCATGTTTCCCTCAATCTTTCCTGGATCACTTACTTTGACATGGCCCGGATCGGTGTACATACCCATTACCTTTTTAGCAAGGGCATCGGAACTATCTTTGAGAAAGATCGCATTGCCGAGCGATTTACCCATCTTCTCTTGACCATCAATGCCAGGAAGACGACCAACCTTTGGCACCACGGCTTTAGCCTCTACAAGAACATCTGTTTTATAAAGACGATTAAAGCTTCGAACAATTTCATTCGTTTGCTCAATCATAGGCTTTTGGTCTTCACCAACTGGAACAACGGTTGCTTTAAAAGCAGTAATGTCTGCTGCTTGGCTCACTGGATAGATAAAGAAACCAGCAGGAACACTCTGACCAAATCCTTTTTGCTTAATTTCAGTTTTCACTGTCGGGTTTCGCCCAAGTCGTGCAACGGTTACCAAATTGAGATAGTACATCGTCAATTCTGCAAGTTCTGGGATCTGTGATTGAATCAAAATAGTTGTTTTTGTAGGATCAATACCAACGGCAAGATAATCAAGGGCAACCTCTAGAACATTTTCTCGCACTTTTTCTGGATGTGCATAGTTATCGGTAAGGGCTTGCACGTCAGCAAGCATTACATATTGTTCATATGTATCTTGCATCTTAACACGATTTTCCAAAGATCCGACATAGTGACCTAAATGCAAAGGCCCCGATGGTCTGTCACCGGTAAGAATGATTTCTCTTATCTTCATGAATCTATCCTAGAAACAACTCTGTATCATCTCAAAATACTAGATCTACCATACCGAAATTGGCATAAGATGTCTTGACTTTTGAACGCACCCTACACCATGCTGGCAAAAAAAGGAGTCCTCTCTATGAATCTGATTACCTGGATCCAAAACGCATTTATCAAATACTGGTATCTGATCGGTTGGCGTCATACATTAGAGATCATCTTCTTTTCAGCGTTATTCTATTATCTCTCGGTATGGCTCAAACAAGATAAGAAGAACAACCTGCTTCCCGTGTTTTATGCATATTGCATACTTGCCTTTATTAGTTATGCTCTGGATCTTAGTTCCATATCACAGTTCTTGTTTATGTTTGCTCCCGTCACAATAATGCTATTTATTACGATGCATCAAAATACCTTACAAAAAAACTATGTTACCGCCCGCAATCAAAGTTATGATTTATCGTCTGATTGGGTTGACGAACTCCTTAGAGCAACTCTGAGTGCTGTCAACAATCACACTCCTATCACGTGTTTAATAGAATCTGAAGATGCGCTTGATTCGCTTGTAAATTCAAATATTCACTTTGCAGCACCACTACAAAAAGAACTACTTGATATTGTCATGACAAGCTCTTCTTTCGATTCTGAAAAGATGATCTGGGTAACCAATTTAGGAAATTTAAAAGCAATTAATACATCATGGACAGGAACATTTGATACGGTCTGGGTAGAGAAAGCACTACATACCGACGCCGCATGGAAACAAGATGCACTACTGCTGACAAGTAAAAGCGATGCAACAGTCTGGCATATCGATCCAAAATCGAGAACGTTTACCATTATACGAAACAGCACAGTCTATACTGATATTCCAATCCATGAATTTAAATCCCAGCTGGTCAAGCACTTATACGATAACTCTGTAAAAAAGAATGAAGGAGTCTACCATCATGAACCGGTACAAAAAAATCGCGAACAACAACCTTCCGCTTAAGATTGCATCGCTAACATGTGGTTTTATATTTTGGGTGATCTTTGGCGCACAGCACAATACCACCATGACATTAAATATTCCACTGTGTTTTTACGGGCAACCGGAGGAATATACCGTTGAAGCCCCAGAAAGCATACAGGTTACACTCAGAGGAAAGCGTGCTGATTTATACGATTTAGAAATCGACAATCTTGGATTGCATATCAACAGCGATGAGATGAAAATTGGAGATAATATCGTTATTCCTACCGCAGAAAAACTTTTTCTCCCCCCCCATGTCAAACTTGCACATTGGAATCCTACTAATCCAATAGTATCACTTCACACAACACAGATTTCCTGAAAACACACCTACTTTTCCGAATAAGATGTTGCTGCTACACTGTTCCCACACTTATTATATCTCATCATTTATAAGGAAAAAGTGAATACGTTATTTGGCACTGATGGAATTAGAAATAAAGTCGGATATCATCCATTCACCAGGGACGCACTTGCTGAATTTGGCAACGCCCTTGGTCTCTGGATTACACAAAAATACGGACCGCAAATACCAGTACTCCTAGGATACGACACTCGAAAATCATGTGCATGGGTTAAGGCAGCGCTTCAAAGTGGACTCTTACTCCATCAAATTTCACTCTATGATGCAGATATTCTCCCAACACCGGCAGTCTTTAAAAACTTACGAACAAGCAAAAAATTTAAACTCGGCATAGTCATTTCAGCCTCACATAATCCATATGATGATAACGGAATAAAGATTTTTGATCTCACAACAGGTAAGTTAACTCACGAAGACGAACAAACCATTACCGATCTATTTTATAATGCTATACCACCAGCGTATGATTCATTTGGTACAATAACCACATATCGTGGTGCACAAAAACAGTACATTGATGATATTCTGAAGTATTGCTCACCAACGCTCACAGGAAAAACAATTGTTCTTGATTGCGCCCATGGTGCAACATCGCTTATCGCACCGTATATCTTCACTGCATGCGGAGCTCGAGTCATTGCTCTCAACAATGAGCCAAACGGAACTAATATCAACGCAAACTGCGGAGCCGTACATCCACAAGGGCTACAACAAGCAGTTATTCGCAACAAGGCCGATGTAGGATTTGCATTTGATGGAGATGGCGATCGCGTCATTGCCATCGATCGTTTTGGCAACAAAAAAGATGGTGATGATATTCTTGCGCTTTTGGCAATGCATCCTACATATACTCAAGAAACCACAATTGTAGGAACAGTTATGACCAATCAGGGCCTCGAAGAACACCTAAAAAAACACAATACACAACTTGTTCGCGCAGCTGTTGGAGAAAAACATATCCTAGCCGAAATGCTTCCACATAAATATCTACTAGGTGGTGAACCCTCTGGCCATATTATTTTGCAAGACTATCTTGCAATGAGTGATGGCATTGCTGCAGCATTACGTATTCTGGATGCGATGCATCATACCAACAATTGGGATATGGTTACTTTCACAAAGTTCCCGCAAGTGCTTATCAACGTTCCCATTAAAACAAGACGCGATTTAACCAATCAACCACTTGCAGATCTTATTGCTACCAGTGAAACTGAACTTGGCACAGGCAGAATTCTTGTGCGCTACTCAGGTACAGAGCCTATTATTCGCGTTATGGCCGAAGCACCAAACGCAGAAAGGGCATCTACTATTGCAGAATTATTATCACAAAAACTGGCAAATGAACTTGGCTAAATTGGAACGGTCTGCACTTATGGATAATACAAAGATAAGCAGTTCTTTTATGATATTCAAAACAGAAGCTCCCGCCTACTCAGATGCATGGATGAAATTGGTCCAAGAACTAAGTCAAGCAAATGCCCTTGATCCTAAAACGACAGCTTTGGCATATGTGTCTCTTCTTGCTGTTTTGAACTTGGAAAGTGGTATACCATTTCATGTGGTTGAAGCAAAAAAAACTGGCGCTACGAGGGAAGAAATTATTAGTGCGATCCTTTTAGGTCTTCCTTTAGCTGGTAATCAAGTTATTAAGACTCTGCCAATTGCACTCAAAACATTTGACGAATCATAAATCTGTAATATGGCACGCACACATTCAGCATCACATTATGGTGGTATCATTGTGACATCTTAAAGAACTCAAGATAAAAACGATCCAGTTGCGCTGATGTACCACCGTATTTTAACTGAAAATCGGCATCAACTAATTGTGCATGCGCGTCTTTAAGATGTTCATAAGTATGACGACGCCAGTCCTTATTAATAAACGAGAAGGGTAAGCGATGGGCTATCTTTTTGGCGTCGGCATTATTCTTTTGTTGTTGGAGAAAGACATAGCATGATGCACGCCAGAGCTGCTCACTCCAGAATGCTATCCAAAACTGATCTGGAAACTCATGTGACACATCCTGCCACATCGCTAAAAATTGTTGCTTATTTTTCCCGAAGAAATATTCACTCAACCGAAATAATGAGTGATCTGGTATGAGAATTTTTTCGAGCCACTGTTCAAAAAAATCAGATGATTTTGAGCCTACCACCGCTTGATACTGCATCATGATACACGCCTGGTCAAGCACAAGTGTACCACTAATCCGAAACAACCGGCCTGTAAACGTCTTGTTTTCTCGAGAATTGGGATAGAGCCATGCCCGAAGCTGGTCATAATCTTGCATCGTAACTGATTCTGGAAACAAGAACGCTTCCACAGATTGGGATGCATTTAATTCCTGAGCATCCTTCGTAAAACATATCACAATATGCGGACCGGTATACAATGCAAAGTACTTCTGCCAAAACATTCTCTTTTTAGCATCAAGCGCATCCAGTGATCCACACCAGTAGACAATCGTTTGTCCCAGGAAACTCATATCCAATTTCGAAATGATAGAAGCCGTTTCGGCAGATTCAAGATCAAGACGTTGAACCTGATGCCCACTGATCCTTTTCCAATGTCTCAACATAAGACTAACAAAAACGGGGCAATATTGTTCAGAAGAAAGAACAAGGACCGATGCGTCACTCGCGGATGGTTGATTGAGTTTTTGTACCAGTACATTCATTGTGAACTTCTTTGATAGCGGATAATTCTTTAGCATCTGAATTCATATCGACGTATGCAAAGATATCACGTACGCCCTTAATGGCCAAAATACGCATGGCATCGAAGTGCTCCCAAGAGATTGGCTTTGACTCTGATGTTCCCTGAATCTCAATCACATCACCAGATCGCGTCAACACAAAATTAAAATCAGCGCTAAGCGCCATATCTTCACAACAATCTAAATCGAGATAACAAGTAGCACCTGATACTCCAACCGAGATTGCGGCGATATCATCCTTCAATACATTCTCTTCCAATGCACCCTTAGCAACCAAATTAGTGACAGCATGTCGCAGTGCTAGATATGCACCTGTAATGCTTGCTGTACGCGTACCACCATCAGCTTGCATCACATCACAATCAATAAAAAATGTCCGCTCTCCAAGAAGATCAAGTCTCACGACAGACCGTAATGCTCTCCCAATAATTCGCGAAATTTCCACAGAGCGGCCATTTCGCTTCATTGCACTAGAATCACGCTGTGTACGCACTGGCGTTGCTGCTGGCAGCATAGCATATTCAGCAGTTACCCATCCTTGATTTTTGCCTTTGAGAAACGGAGGAACGGATGTTTGGAGCTTAGCAGAACACAAAATTTTGGTACCCCCAAGCTGGTACAAAACGGAACCATCGGCATACGTATAGACACCGTACCTAATGGAAAGAGGTCGGAGCTGATCGCATGCTCTGCCATCAGCTCTCGCAACACTATGAAACATTATTCAACCAGTTTTAACCTGATACGTCCTGAAACTTCATCATAATCCAAGACCTCAACCGTCACAGCGTCTTCAGGTTGTAACGTCTTAAAGATATCTTGCTGCTTATGACGAGGAATCGTGGAAATATGTACTAAGCCATCTTGGCCAGGAGCTAACTCAACAAAGATACCAAAATCAGCAAATCGCTTAATGATACCAGGGTAATGCCGCCCAACCTCAATGATGCCACCAAGAATCTTAACCCAGCTGACTGCTTGATCAAGTTTTAGGCCTGGCTGACCAAAAATCTTCACCGTACCATCGTCTTCGATATCCACCGAACATGATGTCTTTTCGATGATGTCACGAATCACCGAACCGCCTTTACCAATCACAGCACCAATCTTATCAGTTGGAATCTTGAATGAAACCACCTTTGGCACCATGTCAGAAAGTTCCGGATTCGGCTTAGTCATGACCTTACGCATCTCACCAAGGATATGCTCACGGCCACGTTTTGCCTGTGCTAAAGCACGCTCAAAAACTTCACGGGGCAATCCACCTTTATACTTGATATCCATTTGGATAGCAGTAATACCAGCGTCGGTACCTGTTACCTTAAAATCCATCAATCCAAATGCATCTTCAATACCAGCAATATCAGTCAATGCTTGGAAATCACCCTTAGGGCTTCGAAGAAGTCCCATCGCTATCCCACTGACCATTGCCCTGATAGGAACACCGGCGTGCATTAACGCCATGGTAGAACCACAGGTGGTTGCCATGGATGTTGAGCCATCCGACTCCAACATATCGGCGACCAAGCGAATGGTATACGGGAATTCTTCTTCTGAAGGCAAAACTGCCTTGAGTGCAGACGCGGCCAAAAATCCGTGACCAATTTCACGACGGCCCGGACCACGTTGTGGGCGAACTTCTCCAACCGAAAAGGGAGGGAAATTGTAATGGAGCATAAAATTACGTTCCACCGTATCACCCATCAATTCTTCTACGCGCTGTTCATCTTGGCCACTACCAAGCGTAGCTGTTACTAATGCTTGGGTACGACCACGGGTAAACAATGCAGATCCATGGGTCGCTGGAAGTAATCCAACTTCTACAGAGATCTTACGAACCGCTTCAAAGTCACGACCATCAAGACGCTGCTTCTTTTCAAACATCGCATCTGTCAGGGCCTTACTTAGAGCTTTTTCGAACACATTTTCAAGCACTTTTTTGGATATTTCTGCACCCTCAACTGCTACTTTATGTTCTATTAAGAATTCATCTTTCAATTGAGAGATATACTCTCCACGTTCAATTTTGTCAGCAATAAACGCACCATGCGCTCGTGCTGGTGTAATAAAATCTTGTGCTTTCTTTGTCCACACATTCCAGTCGAAACCGTTCTCTGCTTGTTCTTTCTCAACACCAACAGCTTTCCTGATTTCTTCTTGCCATGAGATCTGTTTTTGTATTACCTCATGGGCTTCAAAGAAAAGATCCACAAGATCAGATTCTGAGATTTCGTGCATATTCCCTTCTACCATGCATAACCCATCTTTGGTTCCTGCAATCAAAATCTTGGAATCAGCAATCAAAGATTGGTCGTATGTTGGGCGTTGAACCCACTTACCATCAACCCGGGCCATTTCTACAAGACCAACCGGCTCCAAGAGAGGAATCTTAGAGATGGTCAATGCAATCGATGTAGCAAGAAATGCAAGGACTGTCGGTGGATTTTCTTTATCGGCTGAGTAGACCGTATTCAAAACCTGGACACTATTAAAGTAATCTTCCGGAAATAAAGGACGAATTGCACGATCAATCAAACGACCGGTCAAGACTTCTTTATCGGTAAATTTACCTTCACGTTTAAAATAACCTCCAGGTATTTTTCCTGCCGATGAAAAATACTCACGATAATCAACGGTAAGCGGTAAAAATCCTGGAAACTCTTGAGCTTTTGCAGAAGTTGCTGTTGCTAAAACAACCGTGCCACCTTGTTTTACCCAGGCAGCCCCATCAGCTTGATTGGCAAACTTACCAATCTCAACTTCAAGACCAAGCTCCTTTAATTCAAATTTTCTATCTTTCATTCTTATAAACCTATATAACGCTCAGAGCGAGTTACAGAGCTTTTTGTCTAATACCCAACTCTTGTACTAATTTATCAAATAACTTTCTATCCTTTTTTTGCAAGTAGCCGAGAAATCTCTTACGACGAGCAACTTTTTGGAGAAGACCACGCTTGGAATCGTAATCTTTAGGAAACAATTTAAAATGCTCCGTTAAGCGATCAATTTCATGGCTCAAACGAATCACTTGTACCTCGACTGAACCGGTGTCATCATCGTGCTTCTTTACTTTACCAAGAAGTGCATCCTGTGCGGTATTCTCTTTGCTTAACATGGCATTTCCATCCTATACAATTATCACCTAATTCCTTATCTTCCATTCTTCTGGTAGGCGCGAGCGGGATTGAACCGCTGACCCCTGCTACGTCAAAGCAGTGCTCTACCACTGAGCTACGCGCCTCCAATCATCTCTACGCTAATCAGATACTGACGGCTCTTGGCGATCTATGATCTCCCGCTCTCTAGCCTCAGCCTCAATGGCCTTCTGCTCGAGCTCAGGAGTATCGTCACCGAGAAACTTCTTCCTGAAGCTATCAATGCCGGTACCCGCTGGTATCATCTTACCAATAATAATGTTTTCTTTTAAGCCGTAGAGATAATCTACCTGCCCAGCTACTGCTGCCGAGGCCAAAATACGAGTAGTTTCCTGGAAGGATGCCGCTGAGAAGAAGCTTTCCGTACCCAAGGATGCCATCGTAATACCCATCAACATTGGTTTTGCCGTTGCAGGTCGTTTGCCCTCAGCCTTCAAGAGTGCATTTACAGTCTTAAAGTGAATCTTATCCACCCTATCACCGATCAAGAAGTCGGTATCACCTGCATCAACAACCCTGACCTTACGGAGCATCTGGCGAACAATCAACTCAACATGACGATCGTTAATATTGATGCCCTGGAGGCTGTAAATTGCCTGAATCTGGTTCACAAGATACTTCTGAACCTTATCTGGACCAAGAATACGCAATATATCATGAAGCACTGGCTGTCCAACCGTCAATTGGTCACCTGCACTTACGCGATCACCATTAACTACGTTTAGCTGCTTGCCACGAGGAATGAGATAGTCATAGGTTTCGGCACCGGAGACAACCGAGATCTTTCTCATGCCACGATGCATACCGCCAAAGACAACTTCACCATCAATATCAGAAAGCATTGCAGGTTCCTTCGGAACGCGAGCTTCAAAAAGCTCTGCAATACGAGGCAAACTACCGGTCACGTCCTTCGTTCTAGACTGTTCACGAGGCATCTTTACTAGGGTATCACCAACATGGACCTTGCTACCGTCTTCTGCAACGAGGTATGCACCCGTTGGGAGATAATAATGCGCAATCGTTTGGCCATATTCATCCAGAACGCTCAGTGCTGGCTGATAGGTATCACCCTTATGGTCAAGGACAATCTTGCTAATCGTTTTGGATCCCTCATCCTGTTTATCCTGAACAGTTACATTATCAACTAAATCAACGTATTTGATCGTTCCAGAATGTTCCGTGATAATCACCTTATTGTGAGCATCCCATTCTGCGATCTTGGTATTTTCCTTAACTTCTTGTTTATCATGTACAAACAAGGTGGAACCATATTCGACGCCGTATTCCTGTAATTCACGACCATCTTTAGAAATAATAGCAACACTTGCCTTACGGCTCATAATGACATTTTTGCCTTCACGATTTTTCACCGTACGTGCACGACGTAATTCGATGATTCCGGCCCCTTTGGCTTCGATCGATGAACGCTCAGCCATACCACTCGCAATACCACCAACGTGGAATGTTCTCATGGTTAACTGCGTTCCTGGCTCACCAATAGATTGTGCCGCAATAATACCAACCGTTGCACCAACATCCACGAGATCACCAGTTGACAAGTCCATACCATAACAATGCGCACATACACCACGCTTTGCCTGACAGCTAAGTACTGATCGTACCAGCACCTTAGATACTGAAGATTCCTTCATCACTTCAACATCTTCACGTGTCATCAGATGACCTTGTTTAAAGAGAAGATCTCCTGTGACAGAATCACGAACATCTGCCGCAAGCACACGACCATACAATCTCAATGCAAGAGGATAAAGGACCTCCCCTGATTCCTTGAGATCTTCAATTTCAACATATCCAAGCGTCTTACAATCCTTGGAGGTTATTACAACGTCCTGCGCAACATCCACCAAACGACGGGTCAGATATCCCGAGTTTGCAGTCTTCAATGCCGTATCAGCCTGACCCTTACGAGCACTGTGTGTCGAAATAAAGTATTCAAACACACTTAATCCGTCCTTGAAGTTGGAGAGAACAGGTGTTTCCATAATTTCACCGGATGGCTTTGCCATCAGACCACGCATACCAACCAGCTGTTTGATCTGGTCACGCGAACCACGAGCTCCAGATTCTAGAAACATGAAGATTGGATTAAATGGCTTCATCTTGCCATCTTTATTTGCAAATGCTATCTCATTCTGTCTGGAGAGATCGTCCATCATATCTTTAGCAACGTCGGCAGTAGCTTGGAACCATGTTCCAATCACCTTGTTGTAACGCTCACCGTTGGTAATCGCACCATCCATGTATAAACGTTCAACTTTATGGACTTCTTGCTCTGCCCGCTCAATAATCTCATTCTTGTGATCAGGAACGAGTAAATCTTCCATGTTAAATGAAATACCACCCTGGGTGGAGTAGAAGAATCCAAGCTTCTTTAACTTATCCAAGAAAACAATGGTCGCTTCACGTCCGAATTGGTAATAGGTATTTTCCACCAATTTAGCCAAGTCAGTCTTACGAACAACCTTATTAACCCATGAGAAGGGAGCCCCCTGTGGCAAAGTGTCATAGAGCAATGCACGACCAACCGTTGTATCAACCATACCTTGCTCTGAAACACGAACCTTGATTTTTGCATGCAATGCAACGGCACCACGCTGGAATGCCGCAATCAGTTCGTCAAGACTAGAGAAGACAAGCCCTTCACCTTTGGATCCATTACGGATCTTAGTTATATAGTGAAGCCCAAGCACCATGTCCTGAGATGGAACCATGACTGGTCGACCATGTGCAGGAGACAGAAGATTCTTAGCCGATAAAATAATCTTTTCAGATTCAAGCTGGGCCTGCTTACTTAGTGGTACATGTACAGCCATCTGATCACCGTCAAAGTCAGCATTGAATGCAGAGCAAACGAGAGGGTGAATCGTAATAGCCTTACCATCTACCAAAACTGGCCTAAATGCCTGAATACCCAAGCGGTGGAGCGTTGGGGCACGGTTAAGTAACACAGTTCGATCTCGAACTACATCCTCCAATACATCCCAGACAACTGGCTCACCATCTTGGACCATTTTCTTAGCAACACGCATATTCGGAGCAAGTTCACGAAGTAAGAGCTCGGCATAAATGTATGACTTAAAGAGCTCAAGCGCCATCAACTTGGGAACACCACACTGATCAATGTGAAGTTCTGGGTCAACCACAATGACAGAACGGCCAGAATAGTCGACACGCTTACCAAGCAAGTTCTGTCTAAAGCGACCCTGCTTACCACGAAGCATTTCACTCAAGGATTTGAGTGGACGACGATTCGTTCCTCGTACAGGCTGTCCACGTCTTCCATTATCAATTAACGCATCAACCGCTTCTTGCAGCATGCGCTTTTCATTTTTAATAATCACCGCCGGAGCTTCAATTTCATACAAACGTTGTAAACGAATGTTTCTATTGAGAACGCGACGATATAACTCGTTCAAGTCAGAGCTTGCAAAGCGCCCCCCTTCAAGTGGTACCAGTGGACGCAAATCTGGCGGCAAAACAGGAAGCACTGAAAGCACCATCCAGTCAGGACTCAAATTTGCTTGTGAAAGCTCTGAGAAAATTTTTATACGACGCATGATCTTGAGACGCGCAGCAACAGATGCTGTCTTCTTGTATTCTTCTTCAAGCATCGTCATCTCAAGATTTAAATCGATCATCGACAAAATTGACTTGATTGATTCCGCTCCACTGTCAGCCTTAAAATCAACATCATCTTCACGAGTCTCAACATAGGTTTCATACTCATTGTTGGTTAACAAGGTTTTACGTGGATATGGAGATTTACCTTGATGAATTACAATGTAACAATCAAAGTAAATCACACGTTCTATATCTTTTACAGGCATATCCAAGATCAAACTGAGATAACTTGGTATACCTTTCAAATACCAGATATGAGCAACGGGAGCAACAAGCTCTATGTGCCCCATACGTTCACGACGAACGCGAGATTGAATCACTTCAACACCGCACTTTTCACAGGTAACACCACGGTGCTTCATGCGTTTATACTTTCCGCAATTACACTCCCAGTCTTTCTGTGGACCAAAGATACGTGCACAGAATAGCCCGTCGCGTTCTGGTTTCAGCGTACGATAATTGATAGTTTCAATCTTCTTAACTTCACCATAGGAAAGCGACTTAATCTTTTCTGGAGAAGCTAAACCAATACGAATAGCGTTAAACTGCGATGCGCCAATATATTCTTTGAAGCGCTCTAGAAACTTATTCACTGATTTCCTCCTTGCCAGTCTTAAACAAGTCGACTTGCAGACCTAAACTTTGAAGCTCTTTAATCAACACATTGAATGATTCTGGCAATCCTGGATCAGGGATATCCTCACCGCGAATAATCGCTTCGTACACTTTATGACGACCACTAACGTCATCAGACTTGTAAGTAAGCATTTCACGAAGAGTATGTGCCGCACCATATGCTTCTAGTGCCCACACTTCCATTTCACCAAATCGCTGTCCACCCTTTTGCGCTTTACCACCAAGTGGCTGCTGAGTAACAAGCGAATATGGTCCATCGGAACGAGCGTGAAGTTTGTCATCAACCATGTGGCTCAATTTCATCATATAAATCGAACCAACCGTTACGGGCTGATCGAATGCCTCGCCGCTACGACCATCATAAATGATTTGTGCACCGGACTCAGGCAATGAAAGACTCTTGAGTAATGGCTGGATATCTCCTTTATATTGCGCACCATCAAAAATAGGTGTCACAAAACGTGCCCCGTCTTGTGCGGTTTGTCGCGCAAGATCCATAACCCCATCCTTACCTTGATCTTTCTCAATCTGGTCAATCAATGCCTGCCCAAAATACCGACCAAGATATGCCTTTACTGAATCATAGCTTGCATCAACAATCTGCTTTTTCATTTCTTCGCCGATGGTACGACCAGCAAATCCAAGTGCTGTTTCAAGGATTTGACCAACGTTCATACGTGATGGCACACCAAGAGGGTTGAGCACAATGTCAACATGAGTACCATCTGCCAAATACGGCATATCTTCACGAGGAACAATAGTTGAGACAACACCCTTGTTACCATGACGACCGGCCAACTTGTCACCGACAGAGATCGGACGCTTCATCGCAACATAAACTTTGACCATCTTGATAACACCTGATGGAAGTGGATCACCTTTTTTGAGATTATTGATGCGCTCTTCCTTCAAGCCATGCAAAATACGGAGTTGGTTATTAAAGGTATCCACAATATGATCAACCTGTTCACCAATCTCCTTAGAACTCGGCTTACATTTTGTAAGTTCATCGAATACACACTGTTCCAGGGCAGTCTTATTAAATACTCCATCTTTGATCAGCTTCTTAGATGATCGCGCTGAAGCTTTTTGACCTACAAGCTCTTGCACAAGTTGGTCGCGCACCATGTTTTCCAAGAAAGTGCAATGATCCTGAAAATCACCTTCTATCTTCTTGGTTTGTTCTGCGACAACTTCACGGTAGCGCTTATCTTTTCGGATACCACTACGAGAGAAGATCTTCACGTCGATCACAGTACCTTCAACCCCAGGCGGCACACGCAATGAAGTATCTCGCACTTCACGAGATTTTTCACCAAAAATAGCACGAAGTAATTTCTCTTCAGGAGAATATTGAATATCGCCCTTGAGAGTTACCTTTCCAACAAGAATATCACCAGGAGCAACACGCGTACCAATGCGTACGATACCGTCTTCATCAAGACCAGCTAATGCTGTCTCACTGACGTTTGGAATATCACGAGTAATTTCTTCAGGGCCAAGCTTAGTATCCCGCGCCTGTACTTCATATTCATCAATATGAACAGAGGTAAGACGATCATGAGCGACAAGGCTCTTACTCAATACGATAGCATCCTCAAAGTTGTACCCATGCCATGGCATGAATGCAACCAGAAGATTGGTACCGAGAGCGAGCTCTCCACGATCCAACGAAGAACCATTGGTCAACACATCTCCTGCTTTGACCACGTCACCTACCTGAATAAGCGGTGTTTGATGAATCCACGTATCGTAGGAAGAACGTTCAAATTTTCTGAGATGATAAATATCAACGCCGTATGCAATCCAGTCATCAACATTATCAAATTCTTTTACATCAGCACGTATAATAATCTTGTTAGCAGATACGTACTCAACAACCCCTGCTCGACGAGCTGTTTGAACAGCACCTGATGCCTTACAAATTTCTGATTCCATACCAGTACCAACAATAGGCACTTCACACTTGATAAGCGGAACCGCCTGACGCTGCATGTTCGAACCCATGAGCGCACGCGATGCGTCATCATGTTCAAGGAATGGAATCAATGCGGTTGCAACAGACACTAATTGTTTTGGCGACAGATCGATATAGTCGACCATATCAGCATCAACCTGCATAAAGTTTCCGTCATGACGAGCAAATACTTTTTTATCACGAATATGCTTTACTTCGTTGTCAGCAGCATCACTTTGTGTGATGTACTTATCTGATTCTTGGAATGCATCCAAAAATTCAACATCATGAAGAATATTACCGTGATCAACCTTACGATATGGAGTTTCGATAAACCCTAGATCGTTCACCATTGCATACGTTGCAAGAGAAGAAATCAAACCAATGGTTTGTCCTTCAGGCGTCTCAATCGGACAAATACGGCCGTAGTGAGACGTATGCACGTCACGAATTTCGTACGTCGCACGATCCTTCATCACACCGCCAGGCCCAAGCGCAGATAAACGACGCTTGTGCGCAATCTCAGATAATGGATTTGTCTGATCCATAAACTGAGACAATTGGCCAGTGCCAAAGAATTCACGAATCACAGCACTCAACGGCTTAACATTGAGAAAATCCTGAGGCATTAACGCACCATGCGCTTCTTGCATTCTGAATTTTTCACGAACAATGCGCTCTATTCGCGCAAATCCGGTATAAAATTGATTGGTTAAAAGTTCACCAACCAAACGTATGCGACGATTTCCTAAGTGATCGATATCATCAAGCTCACCCTCTGCGCGTTCACGCAAACCGACCAAGTAACGAATAGTAGCAATGATATCTTCCATCGTTAACACAGTTGTCGTTTCAGAAATAGAAAGTCCAAGCTTTCTATTCATTCTAATACGACCAACCTTGGTCAAATCATATAAGCGTGAAAGAAATAAGAGATTTTCTAGACGCTCTTGAATTTCCTTAAGCGACGCATTATCCCCAGGCCAAATTTTGGCATGTAGATCTTTCAACGCATCCTCACGCGAATGACAGGAATCATGCGCAAGCGTAAGCGCTAAGGTTGGTTGAAACACATAATCAGACGATGCAATAAGATCAAATGATAATTTTTTGTACGCCCCCATAGACGAAACATGATCCTTGGAGCATACCTGACCCTGTTCTACAATGATCTCACCCGTTTCGGGATCAATCACATCTTTAGCAAACACCTTGTTAATAAGATACGATGTTGGCAAAGTCAACTTTGTAATTTTTGCTTTTTCCAAGCGCTCGAGAACATCTTTAGTAATACGAAGACCAATAAGAGCAGATTCTTTTTCAGGAACCATACCCTTCTCAATTCTCATGCCCAAAAGCTTTTCAGAAATAGACTTGTGAAAACTTCCGTTTGTAAACGTAATATGATCATAGTCATAGAACAACGGAAGCATCTCGTCACGATTGATCCCAAGTGCTTGTAGAAACGTTGTAACAAGAACCTTCTTCTTCTTATCGATACGAACATACAAGTTTTCATTGCTATCAAATTCAAAATCAAGCCACGAACCACGCATTGGAATAATACGCGCAAGATAATATGGCCTACCACGAACGTCTTTTGCTTTCTTGCTTTGCGAGAACACAACTCCGGGAGAACGATGGATTTGGCTCACAACGACACGATCAACGCCGTTAATTAAGAATGTCCCTTGGCTGCCCAACTTATAACGTCCGCGTTCTTCATATAGGTCAGCCATCACCGGAACATCAGCAAAGAATATATCTTGTTCCTTAATGTCGCGTACAACTTTCTCACCAGACGCATCGTCCCATGAAATCAATTGCACACGGATCTTGAGCGGCATAGAAAATGTTTGCTCTGCCGCACGACACTCATCAAGCTCCATAGGAAGCTTCACATGAACACGCGACAAACAGTTTGCACACGTTTTATATTTTGCAGTCTTTTTCTTACACGCCTTACATGTGAGGTTTTTATCAAGACGTGAGCATTCTGACGCTTTGCATGAACTGCAGATCCAAGTATAACGATTTTCAATACCGGTTAACTTCCCGCAGGTACAGGACCAGTTCCCAAGTTCGTAGCTGACATATTCCAATGACATTTTATTGTCATAGTCAATTGGAAAAATATCTCGCAATACCTTCTCAAGCCCAACCGCCTCCCGTTCATTAGGAAGATAATCAAACTGTACAAAATCATTAAACGATTTGGATTGAATCGCAATAAGGTTAGGAACAGGAACAACGTCCTTAATTTTCCCAAACTTTTTTCGAACAACCCCTCGATCTACGCGCACTAAAAACATCCGGATGCTCCTCACAAGGCCCAATAATATTCAAGAATGTTCGATCCAAAGAAAATACAGCAACGCGTACGTATGCTATGAAAGCTCAACTTTAGCACCAGCTGCTTCGAGCGCTTCCTTTATTTTCTTGGCATCTTCTTTTGAAGCAGCTTCAGCAATCACTGTTGGAGCTTCTTCAATAGCCTTCTTAGCGTCCATCATGCTCAATGTGGTTACACTACGAAGTGCCTTGATATTCTTGATCTTTTCAGGTCCAGCTTCTTTAAGAGTAACCTTATATTCGGATTTCTCTTCCTGAGCCGCTTCTTGCGCAGCAGGAGCTGCTGCAGCAGCGATAGGCATAGCTGCTGAAACACCGAACTTTTCTTCTAGTTCTTTGACTAAGCCTGCCAACTCAACGACTGACATCTTGCCAATTTCTTCGATTAGTTTTTCATGTCCGTTCGACATAATGTTCTCCACACAAGTAGTTTAAAAAGTAATTAACAATTAAAAATCTCTTATTCTACCCCTTCACCAGACAAACTCCCAGCAAGCGGAATTTGCGGACCTTGCTCTTCCCAGTCTTCACCGCTGTCGTCACCACCAGACAAATGCCCATCGCTCTCTACCCGGTGTTGCTCCATCGCCGTCGTATACATCGTGTGCTGCCGCCCTCCTCGTGAGCCGCGGCGAAAAACCGGTGAAACAGATGTTTCACCTTGCAATTCCATTTCTGTGCAATCCGTATCCTCTTCACCGACTGAACCCAGGTCTTTTCGCGCAGCCCTTTTCCATGTCAAAGCTGACCACCTGTCAAAATTCCTTTTAGATCGGCGACCCTTCTTATTCTTAGTCATAAATAATACACCAGCAACAGCACATACTCCAACGACAAAAACTGGAGCTGCTAGCGAGTGCTCATTTTCAACAACCACGGTCTCATCAGATTGAGCGACATCAACCTCTTTTGCATAGACAGGAATCCCCCCTGAGAGCACACCAAGCACAACAAAGAACAATGATAGTTTTTTCATAGCACGTACCTTTATCATTGATTACTGATTCTCACCTGATGCACCAGTTGGCTTTTTAGCAATCTGGTCAAGCGCGCGCACAAATGACGACAGCGGCGCCATCAGTACACCACACAACATTGCTAGCAAGACTTCCCGTGAAGGTAGCGTTGCAAGCGCAATAATATCTTGCTTGGAAAGAAACTGACTATCTGTATACCCAGCAACAATTCCCAATTTTTCATTTTCTTTTGCAAACTCGTATAACGACTTTGCGGTTTGTGCAGCTTGATTTGGAGAAAACACAAGCCCAATTTGATCTTTAAAAACCTGATTCAACTCGCTCATAGCATCTAGATCAGCAACCGCACGCTTCATCAAACGCGCTTTTGCAACCTTGAACAGACTTCCCTGTCCACGCAGATTTTTACGAAGTGCTTCAAGCTGATGCACTGAAAGACCTTTATAATCAACAACAAATGAAGATGCACTTTGCTGCAACTGTTGTTTTAGCGAGTCAACGACAACTGATTTTTCTTGACGATTCATCGTGTACCTCTTACCTCAATCACAATTTTACAGCTTCATCAGGGTTAAGTCGTACACCGACACCCATCGTAGAAGAAACGGTAACATTCTTAATAAACTTGCCTTTTGATGTTGCTGGCTTGGATGCAACCAACGCTTTCATGAACGCATGATAGTTATCAACAAGTTGCTGCGCATCAAAGGAAACTTTTCCGATAGAAAAATGAACAATGCCGCTCTTATCGTTCTTAAAAAAGAGCTTACCTTGCTTTAATTCCTTAACTACATCACCAACTTTAAAGGTCACTGTTCCTACCTTTTTGTTTGGTAGAAGACCGCGAGGTCCAAGCAGCTTTGCGAGCTGACCAACCATTCCCATGAGATCTGGAGTCGCTACGGCAAAATCAAAATCCATCCAGCCGCCAGAAATCTTTTGCACAAGATCCTCTGCTCCAACATGGTCGGCTCCTGCCTCTGTTGCTTCTGCAGCATGATCACCCTTGGCAAACACAATCACTCGAACAGCTTTGCCGCGACCATGCGGTAAAACAACGGCACCTCGGACCACCTGATCACCCTTAGAGGGATCGATGCCGAGGTTTACATCTACATCAACAGATTCATCAAAATCTGCGTATGCCAAATCCTTAATTTTCGCGAATCCTTCTTGTGGAGAAGAAATCAGATCACGATTATGTGACCCTACTGCTTTTGTATATTTTTTACCCTGCTTTGCCATAACCGTAACGCCTTCTCTACTTAGACAACTTTGACACCCATGCTGCGTGCTGAACCAGCGACAATTTTCTTTGCCTGCTCAAGATCATGCGCATTCAGGTCAACCATTTTTGCTTTTGCAATCTCTTCAATATCAGCCCAAGTAATTTGACCTACAATCTCTTCATGAGGTCGTGCTGAGCCCTTGGCAATATTAATCTTTTTCTTAATCAGCTCTGATGCTGGAGGCGTTTTAAGCACAAAGTCGAAAGAGCGATCCTTGTAAATAGTTACAATGACAGGTACGGTTTCACCCTTACGGCTTGCCGTCTGTGCATTAAACTTCTTACAGAAATCCATAATGTTAGCTTGGTGCTGCCCCAATGAAGATCCCACCGGCGGAGCAGGAGTTGCCGCACCACCCGGAATAAGCATTTTGACTGTTGCCTTAATCTCTTTTGCCATCGTACCAACCTATCCTTACTGCTTAACGCTTAACTTGATCAAATCGAACTTCCACAGGGGTGAGGCGCCCAAAGATACTGACCATAATAGTCATTCGCTCAGACTCAACATCCACCTTTTCAATCAATCCAACAAAACCCTTGAATGGGCCATCGGCAATCTCAATCTCACTGCCAACATTAAACTCGCTGACATCGGGAGGAGATACAATGACCTCTCCCTTCATCTGCGACGTAATCTTTTCAATTTCCTTCTTACTCAACGCAATTGGCTCCTTGCCACCCAAGAAACGAGAGACCTTAGGAGTCATGGTTACCACCCGTAACGTAGCAGGAGATGTCTCCATCTCTACAAGTAAATATCCAGGGAATAACTGCTGGTCTTTGCTTTCTTCTGTGTCAAAAAATCGCTTCATTTTCGCTGAAGGGATAAGAACCTCTCCAAACACATCTTGAAGCCCCTCTTCGACAATGCGCTTTTCCAAATCTTTTTTAACCTGCTCTTCAAATCCCGCATAGACCTGAACTACATACCACCGTTTCATCTATCTTGCGCCTTATTCTAGCTGATTACCGGATGCCATACCGGGTAAAAACTGCTTCTGCTGTCCTTGAAATAACATAGTCAACCGACCCCAAATAGAGAGAAAATGCCGTGACTACAATCAGTACCACGATTGTCGATCCAACAAGCTCTGTCCATGTTGGCCAAACAACTTTGGCCATTTCTGATCGTACTTCGTTAAAAAACTGCGTCATACTCTTCATAATTTCAAAACCTTCGCATGTCATGGCAGGCCAGGAGGGATTCGAACCCCCAACCATCAGATTTGGAGTCTGCTGCTCTACCATTCGAGCTACTGGCCTACAATACTACTTAGACTCCTTGTGCATTTGATGTTTTTTGCAACGCCGGCAATGCTTACGCACCTGCAATGAGCCCACCGATCGCGACTTAGCCACGACCTGTGAATAATTACGTTCCTTACATTCACTGCATACCAAATGGGAAATTACTCGATTTTTTGCCATGAGAAACCTAAATTACGCCTTGAGACCACTTAAGCTGTAATGGAGCCCGCGACCGGACTTGAACCGGTGACCTCTCCCTTACCAAGGAAGTGCTCTACCAACTGAGCTACGTGGGCGCCCCTTTTCATATATTTTCGTTATGAATCATAGATTAAAGCAAAAACACAAAAATACAACTCGCGACAATCCATTCATTTATGGAGCTGGCGACTGGACTTGAACCAGTGACCTGCTGATTACAAATCAGCTGCTCTACCAACTGAGCTACGCCAGCCTCACGAGCTTGTGTCATACGTTTTTTTGGAGCGGGAGACGGGGATCGAACCCGCAACCTACAGCTTGGAAGGCTGCCACTCTACCAGTTGAGCTACTCCCGCCTATACAACCGACCAGTTATTCTGGTGGCGAGAGCAGGATTCGAACCTGCGAAGACATTAGCCAACGGATTTACAGTCCGTCCCCTTTGACCGCTCGGGAATCTCGCCTGGATGTCAATTTTTTTCAGTATATGGCCTTCGCCAATAAAACGCCAACTTATATTAGGTGGTTTTTTTCATGTTTTCAACCAAATTTTACTGCTCCCGTTTTGGAACCATCTCTTCCGCCGTAATGTTGAGTTACTGAGACCCATTTTCTATACTGGCCACAACTTTGATTTTGAATATAAGGAAATTATGAAGCACTTTAGGCTTGTAGTCCTCGTTTTGGCCTCATGTAATCTCATGGCCTCAAAGACATCTATCTATTCTTCCATCGCAAGTCAGTATCTCACTATACTCACAGGCGATAGCCTCAATGGACCACAAGTAATTGCCAGCGGCTCAGATCCCGAATTGGAGCATCTGTCAGAAGCTGAAAAATCATTGGCAGCATTTAAAATCCTGAGCACAACTGCCCCCGTATATTTACCAGGTACGGCAATCATCGATCCAAGTACCTGGGAAAATCTAGAGCTATTCATGAACGCCAATTTACTTGGAACGGTAAAACGAACTAGAACAAAGCTAGGAGAACTGACATTAGCGAAAATGCTTGCTGAACCAACGATTAATGTCAGAGAGCTACATAGGCGGCAACGAATCATCAAGGCGCTCAGTGATAACGAAGCCCTCTTCCGCATTATCGACGACGCACTTGCCACAATTCAAGAATGTGAGGACACTCTACTTTCGTTCTGGAAAGAGGAAAGTGGTTTTAACAGAGAAACATTCAGTCGATTCTATTTTGCTGACTGGTTTTCAGGCTCAGCAACCATGAACAAAACATCAAGCCTCCTCAACTCTCTGCGGCGAGGCGAGGACTTTGCAATGGTACTTACCTTACCGCTCGCATTAATGTACATCCGCTATCAACTCAACAACAATATTTTTAAAACGCTCTCTGACAATTTTACAGTTCTAAAACAAGACACAGTCGCGGGAAGAGTAATCAAGCGTGTTGCAACTGATGAACAAATTGCTCACTGGTTCCCAGGCGACGAATTACGATCCGATCGACTATTTCATGTACCTGGGGAGCTCAAGTTTAACTCCCTTTGCAACTTCTCGTATCGGGCTGGAGATTTTGCAGCCGGTATCATCAATGTTCTGCTCTCTGGCTACCAGATTGCCACCTATTTCGCTCTATCACATCGATCACATCATTATCTATATGCCAAGCTCAAGGGACTGGCATCATCAATCACAAGTATCCACACAATGCATGATGTCATCAAAGTTCACCAGGATTCTCTTAGGGATCTCTATGAATGCCAAGTGCTTACGAACCTATTCGATCATCCAGAGACCACAAGTGACGATTTGCAAATGCTGTTGGAACATCTTGAAAGCATGACTTTCAAGCGTTCATTCTCGTATTTTTCTGATTTTGGGAAAATTCTGGCAGCTAATAAACTGATCGATTCTGCAAAATACGAACTAACACCTGCATTGGAAACTATAGGCACTATTGATGCATTCATGTCACTTGCACGATTACTTAGAGAATTTGAATCACAACGAGTTCATTATTGTTTTGCAGAGTTCGTCAATAGTAAGAATCCGTACATTAATCTCCAGAATTTTTGGAATCCCATGATCTCATCAAAAATGGTTGTGCCCAATTCAATCGAACTCGGCCACGTTATTGGAGGACACAATATCATTCTGACCGGACAAAACACCGGTGGAAAATCTACTATACTCAAGGGGATTACTCTCTGCACAATTCTTGCACAAACATGTGGAATTGTTCCCGCAGACACCTGTATCTTAACCCCCTTCGCAAGTATTAATACATATATGAACATTACCGACAAGGTACAGGAAGGACTTTCACTCTTTGCAGCAGAAGTTCATCGTGCTAAATCATTATTAGAAAAAATTACGCGTCTTGGCCCCGATGAAAAAAGTTTTTCGATGATCGATGAAGCATTCAAAGGAACTGGTGGCGAAGCACAAGAGCTTTCTTACTGGTATGCACAAAAGTTGGGAACATTTCCAAATAGCATATGCATGAACGCAACCCATTATCCGAAGCTCACAGTACTCGAAGATGAACTACCAGGAATATATCAAAACTACAAAGTCGAAGTAAAAATTTTGGCAGACGGAACTCTTATGCGGCCATACAAACTTGAACGCGGTGAAACGTTACACAACATTGCACAACACATTCTTCATGAACAAGGTCTTTTATAACGCTACCATATACTCTATAGATCGTTGATCTTGAGAAACATAGTCAAGCGTTACATGACACGCATTATGATGTACCAGTGGCATAATAACTTCGGGCCATTCAATAAACGACCAGCTATCCGGTTGATATAAATATTCATCAAAACCCTGTTCAATAAACCCGTTATACGATTGCAAGCGATATAAATCAAAATGATGTATCACTGCATCATCTTTGGTTATGTAGGTATTGACATAGGTAAACGTAGGACTTGAGATAACACCTTCGACACCCATTACTTTCAGCATCTGCCGTACTAAGGTTGTTTTTCCTGAACCCAACGGTCCTGTAAACGTATAGACCCTGCATTTATTTTTGAGTTGCACTAGCTCACGCACTATGATATCCAGATCTTCTAGTGAAAATGTACGAACTGCCATCATAATTTTTTTAACACCTTCATAATACGTTTTTCATATTTCGATTGTGTAGTACGAGCACGCGTGCGGCGTAACCCTACCTCTTCGTGCTTAAGAGGAATATTCCGACTCATCTCTTCCATCAATTCATCAATCTCATGTTCTGCATGTTCGTTGAGTTTACGCAATGTCGCATCTCGCTGATGCGCATTTTTTTTGTATTCCTTTTCCCCAAGTACATGAGCAAATGCCGAAGCATCAACTGCAATCACATTATGATAATATGCTGCTTCAATCAATTCATTATCTGATGAAATCAGAACACACTCACGGTCTTTCGTTTCATGCAATAGTTTTTTAATAAGGTCGTCTGCAGATTTATGATAGCCAGCATGCACCACCCTCACACGGGTTCCGTAATACTCCTGACTTAGATGTTGTGTCAACCCGCCATCAAATACGACGCTGATAGTATGTTCTTTGCGACGGGCATACGATACCAATGCCGCAATAAGGCCACTTTTCTTCTTCTCGGAGCTTTCTTGCGCCCCAAGCATAGTCTTTAGGAGGTTATAGCCATCAATAATAAGGTACATGATTTATCCTCTCGCACCCATCACTGTACAAAAGAAACACCCAGTTAGAAAACATTTTTACTCAAGAGTGTTTACTTAAACATACCTGATCACTATGATACGTAACATCAGAAGAACCTGAAGAGGATCCAGCATGTCGCAGTTGATTCAGATGCGCCAACGACTCAAAGCAGTCGAAACAATCAGAAAAATAACACATGCTATGCAACTTGTGTCCATGTCGACACATCTTCAATTCAGAAACCGGAAACAACAAGCTCGGCTGTATCATGACGAACTGCAAGCCCTGCTCCTTACCTCAATATTTCGGGTTCCTACATGGACAAACCATATTCTGATGCCATCGGCATCAACCAAACCGAAAACATTACTTATTCTTGTGGGGTCTCAGAAAGGGCTCTGTGGAACATTTAATACGGGACTCTTAAATGATTTTGATCAACTCTTGTCTGAAAATAATTTGTACCATGCTGATGCGATCATCATCGGAAAAAAAATGATAGAACATATTAACGCTCGAAGAAAAACCCTACCCCTCAATATTATTGCACAACACGACGCATTTACTGCATCGACAATATCCGCGTTAATTACCTACATCATTGGTATAATTGAACAAACACAAGAGCCATATACACTCGTACAATTGTACACAAATCACGCTATAACCTTTTTTTTACAGGAACATCGCCTATCTACATTAATTCCGTTTCAACAGTCTGAAGAAGTTGCCCCTTCGCAAGAAGATGAAATGCCATACTGGCACCAGGAACCAAACGACGTGCTCGATGCGCTTGCGCTTCAATATCTTAAAGCTTCGATAAATAATATTTTCGTACAATCGCTTCTATCGGAACAGGCGGCACGATTCGTTTCCATGGACAGCGCAACACGTAACGCACGATCATTGCTTGATACTATGCGGTTACAGTACAATAAATTACGTCAGGCAAAAATAACCAAAGAATTAATTGAATTAACGAGCAGTTTTTAGAATAATACGCGCACCAAGTTGCTCTAATTTTTTATCAAGTTGTTGATACCCACGCTTCCAGTGATGTACCCCAGTAACGATTGTTTTTCCGACTGCAACAAGACCTGCTAAAACTAGGGCACATGAACCCCGAATATCACCCGCGATAACATGTGTACCATACAGCTCATCAACACCATGAACTTCAGCTCGATCACCATTGACAGAAATCAGTGCGCCCATTTTCTGAAGCTCAGGAACATGAAGAAATCGATTCTCAAATACTGTTTCATGAATTGAACTCGTTCCCTCTGCCAAACATTGTGCAACCATCATTGGGGCTTGTAAATCGGTTGGAAATCCTGGATATGGGGACGTCTTGAATGAAACAGCCCGTGGATTTTCGACTGCTCGAATGCTAATACCCCTTCCAGGAGTAACCTCAGCAATCTCATGGCCCATCTCCTGAAGCTTAAAAAGAAATACATCCAACAAATTAAATGAAACATTAGGAATAGTTACTTCACCCCCTGTAATTGCAGCAGCAAGAAGTAATGATCCAGCTTCAAGCCGATCCACCACAATTTCATGATCGATAGGACGCAAGGCCGCAACTCCTTCAATCTCTATGCATGCGGGAGCCTTAATTTCAATGCACGCCCCCATTTTTTTGAGAACTGCAATCAAATCTAGTACTTCCGGCTCCAATGCCGCGTTGACAATTTTAGTCACGCCAGGCGTGAGCACAGCAGCCATCATGAGGTTCTCTGTCGCACCAACACTCGGATACTCCAAAATCAAACGTTGCGCCTGCAATTGCTTCACCGTTGCCAAAAGCATATCTCCATTGCTTTTATATCGTACCCCCATCTTTTCAAAGTTTTTGATGTGGTAATCGATTGGCCGTTTACCAATTCCACAGCCACCCGGCAATGCGATATCTGCTCGTGAAAAGCGCGCAAGAAGTGGACCCATCACCAAAACAGATGCGCGCATCTTTTTCATGATATCAGCCTTGACTCTATGCTTCGAAATAGTTGAGGTATCAACACATGCAGTATTTTGTTGTGGATAAAATTGCACATCAGCGCCCAAATCACGTAATAGCGCTATCATCTGGAGAACATCTTCTGAGTTCGGAATATTAGTAAGAGTCGATTTACCCTCAGTTAGAATCAGAGACGCCATAATCACTAACACTGCGTTTTTGGCCCCAACTACATCGACTTCTCCGCGCAGTTTCAACGATTGTCCAATAACTATAGACGGAAACAAGTCATCAGATATCTCTGTCACAGATGGCGCTGATTCCTGAGAAGGGTCAGTATCAATGATAAGGGTTTTTTCCATGAAGGGCTCTCTTATATTTATTTTATAGTGATAAGCGTATCATGCGAGACTCTCGTAAGTATAGGATCTAAATTGCATCTCAGCATACCGAATACTGTTCTTGAGTTATTTTACGACTTTTTCACTGTACATGACAGGAAACTTTGCATGACAAATTCAACGGATTATTTAAGGATGAACCATATTGTAACGACAAAAAAAAGAATAGCCAAAAAAGAAACAATCCAATTGAAAAAATAGTTCGAGATCTTTATTATGGTGTCTGAATTTATTTAAAATTTTTCTGGTGAGGAGTCCACGAATATGCGCACTGAGGCGAGCAAAAAAGGGAGATTAGAGGTTATTTGCGGATCAATGTTTTCCGGAAAATCGGAAGAGCTGATTCTACGTCTTCGCCGCGCACAATTTGCCAAGCAGAACGCCGTTGTTTTTAAGCATAGTCTCGATGATCGTGTCGCCCGCTCTTATATTACAACCCATAACGGTAGTAAGTTTGAAGCCATTCCCATAGAGCATCCATCTACTATCCTTTCCGTTGTGGATAAAGATACTGAAGTCATAGCAATAGATGAAGTACAATTCTTCAACAATGATATCATTAATATTGTGTGTCAGATGGTAGATGAGGGAAGGCGCGTTATTGTTGCAGGACTTGATCTTGATTTTCGCGGCGTCCCATTTGGACCTATCCCAACACTCATGGCTGTTGCAGATCAGACGACCAAGCTCAAGGCTATTTGCATGGTCTGCGGGAAAGATGCACATTTCTCCCAACGACTCATCAATGGTGAACCTGCCAATTATGAAGATCCTATTGTGATTATCGGCGCAGAAAATTGTTATCAAGCTCGCTGTAGAAGTTGTCACCAAATCAACCGGATTCATATATTTTGAGCAAGACTAAACTCAATTATAAATGTACCAACTGTGATTATCGTCCTCCTCGTTGGGTAGGATGCTGTCCTGAATGCAGCGAGTGGAATAGTGTTGTCGAATTTCAAGCAACACAACAACCCGGTATTGGCAAAAAGATCAGTACCACCGCATTAACTATGGTCCCATTGACAGAAATCAAAACAAACTCTCATAGACGCTTACTGTCAGGCATCCAAGAATGGGATCGGGTCCTCGGTGATGGTATTATGCCAAATTCATTTCTCATTCTAACAGGTGATCCAGGCATAGGAAAATCAACACTTCTTTTACAGGTTGCTCACGCAATTTCACAGCATCACCGTGTCTTTTACTTTTCATCAGAAGAATCGCTTGAACAGGTTAAAGTTCGTGCAGAGCGATTGGGATGTGCATCAGAAAATCTTTTATTTTCAGATCAGGCACGTCTGGAAGCCATTGTTGCTACGGTTGAAACGGACCAACCAGACCTGGTTGTCGTAGATTCAATTCAAAACTGCTATGCCTCAGAAGTACAAACCCTACCGGGTAGTATCGGCCAGTTGCGTGAAACATCTTTCCAGCTCATGAGGCTGGCTAAAGAGCACAATGTTGCCATCATTGTCAGTGGCCACATTACTAAAGATGGCAACATAGCTGGACCAAAAATGCTCGAGCACATGGTTGATGGAGTCTTTTATCTTCAGGGCGAAGATCGATGGCAAACCCGCGTGTTGCGCTCGGTCAAAAATCGATTCGGAAGTATTAACGAACTGGGTTTTTTTGAGATGGAAACTTCTGGACTCAAAGAAGTTTCCAACATCAATGAGGAACTCCTCAATGCTACCAATAATTCTCCTGGTGCTTCATTGATCAGCTATCTCGAAGGCTCACGGCCCCTCCTTCTCGAGCTTCAGGCCCTCACAATTGCATCTAAATATCCATCACCCCAGCGCGTCGTAACCAACCTTGACTATAAACGCCTTGTTCTCATTGCCGCAATTTTAGAAAAGTATCTCAAAATCAGATTTAGTGCGCATGATATTTTTTTCAAAGTAAGTGGTGGTTTTACGATTAAAGACAGTTCATCAGATCTTGGAATTGCCCTCGCATTATTATCCAGTTACTTTCAAAAATCTCTTCCAGAAAAATCAATCGCTTTAGGGGAAATTAGTCTCACCGGACATATTAAGCCAGTCAATCTCATTACACGTCATCTCAATGAGGCAACAACATACGGGATCAAAGTTATATTCATTTCTCATAACCAGTCGCTTCCAAAAACAAGAATCAAGGTGAAACGACTCCACAATGTCTTCGAACTCATGGAATTGTTTATTGAAGCCGAAGATCATTCGGTACCAAAGGCAGAATGATCATAGTATACTACTATGGATTTTATCTATTCCAGAAGGACTGTTTCATATGAACATTACCAAAACAAAGCTTTTTTGGATCCTGGCCACGTTAGTTTCACTCACTGGCATTGCTTTTACCATTAAATATTTTAAGCGTGCCTTTCCTATAGCAAATGTTGAGGTCTCAGTTGATAGAGCCGATGCACTAGAAAAAGCCCGATACCACGCTACTTCGTATGGCATAGGCCCTGACACTTATGCTGCTGCCGCTTCCTTTGAAAACGACCGTAACGTACAAAACTATATCGAACTTGAGGCTGGCGGTAGTGAAGCCTTTAATGAGGTAATCAAGGGATCCTTGTATGCACCATTTACATGGCATGTGCGCCATTTTAATGAAGGTAGTGCTCATGAATGTACTTTCTATTTCAAACCAGATGGAACTCCTTATGGTTTTGTAGAAAAACTTCCCGAAGAAACCTCCCTGCCGTCACTCGCAGCCCACACAGCACAAAAGAAAGCTGAGGCTCTAGCACAACAATGGAATATCGATCTTGCACTGTTTGAGAGTATTGAGACGGCAAAAGACGAAAAGCCCAACGGTCGTGTCGATTACACCTTTGTGTATGAGCAGCAACACGTATCAATAGGCGAAGGAAAATACCGGCTCACACTTTCAGTTTCGGGTAATAAGGTAACCGGAATACAGCACACTATTAAAATCCCTGAATCATTCTTCCTGCGCTATGAAGAAATGCGTTCGGCTAATACAACGCTCGCAACTGCAGCAAGCCTATTAATGTATCTTTTATATCTCATTTTGGGCTGCTTCATTGGGCTTTTTATATTAATGCGCAAGCGCTACGTTTTGTGGAAACAACCATTGATTTGGACGGGAATCATGGCAACGCTTTCACTAGCAAAAATATTTAATGAAATTCCACTACATTGGATGTTCTATGATACCGCCGTATCCAAAGTACAATTTCTTGTCACAACACTGATTGGATCATTCATATCTATGCTATTCAGTGCTCTAATATTTCTCCTTTCTGCAGCCGCAGCAGAAAGTCTTACACGGATGGCATTTGGCAATCAGATACAACTATGGAAGTTATGGAAACCATCAATCGGCAACACTGTTTCTGTGCTTGGAAGAACCATTGGTGGATATCTCATTGTCGGTCTTCACCTTGCCTTCATCGTTTTAATGTATCTTTTTTCTCGTTCTATTTTGGGCTGGTGGGTGCCTTCAGATACTATGATCGACCCTAATATTCTTGCAACGTATATACCATGGCTACCATCAGTAACCGACGCACTACACGCAGGGTTTTGGGAAGAATGTTTGTTTCGGGCAGTTCCTTTGGCAGGAGCAGCACTGCTTGGCCGCAAATTTAAAAAAGAACGCTTATTCATTGTCATTGGCTTCATAATCCAAATTCTGATCTTTGGTGCTGCTCACGCCAATTATGCAACGCAACCATTTTACGGTCGCTTAGTAGAGCTGATTATTCCAAGTACTATTTTTGGTGCTGTGTACCTAATGTTCGGATTATTACCATCGATTCTATCACATTTTGTATTTGACCTAATTCTCATGTCACAACCTCTTTTTGCTTCAGCATCCTCGGGATCAATTGTCGATAAATTTTTCGTGATAGCGTGTGGAAGCATACCCCTTTTTGTTGTGGCCTATCGCTGGTGGCAAGCAGGAAACTGGCATTCAATTTCACATACAGCATACAACAAAGCATGGCAGCCATCACAAGCCCACAATCATGCTGTACACGCCACGCATACATTTACCCAACTATCACCAACTCGTGCAACGAAGCAGAAACTATGCGGCATTGCTATCTTTGCAACGCTTACGTGGGCCATTGTAACACCGTGGAAACAAAATGCTCCCACAATGTCCATTTCTAGAAGTACAGCAATAACACGTGCAACCGAGGCGCTTGCACATTCAGACATTAAACTGGAACATCCATGGCAACCACTTGCCCAAATTGTCGGCGTGGTGGGAACACCAGGGCGGTTTGTATGGCAAGAAACTAATACTCAAACATATGAACGACTTGTACAACAGCATTACTTAGACGAGCCAACATGGTTGATACGGTTTGTTCGATTTACTGGTTCCGTTGATGACCGTAGAGAGGAATACCATATCTTTGTCGATGGTATAGGATCCGTCCTACGAGTTAGACATGTAGTGCCAGAATCATTCAAAGGAGAATCTCTCAGTGAGACGCAAGCTCGAACAAAAGTTCATAAGGCTCTTAAAGATATTCTCAATAAAGACATAGAATCGCTTAAGGAGATTTCAGCCATTCCAACAAAACTTCCAGAACGCACCGACTGGCAGTTTACCTTCTCTGACAAAACAATATTCGAACATGGTGGAGGAGAAGCCCGCATCTCCGTGACAGTAAGCGGCAATATCGTGTCAGATATTGCACGACATATTCATGTGCCAGAAGCGTGGGAACGTAATGACCGAAGTACAATGAATTTACTTCAAAACATCTCAGGCCTTAGTTCAACCTTACTTAGACTAATGTTTATTGTGATAACACTCTTTATTCTCATGAACAGCCTATTTGCCGGTGGATTCTTCCTAAAAAGTCTAGGCATATTATTTTCCTTATGGTGCATCAATAGCATCAATGCATGGCAATCAGTCCTCTTTGCTATTTCGCCCATCAGACCTTTTGGGCAACAGGTAGGATCCATAGCAGGAAGTATGATTATTATGTTATTGCTTGAGGGTGCATGTCTCGCATTATTGGTAGCATTCGTCCAAAAGCACAGCAAAAAAACCTATGTATATAACCGCAGTCTGCTTGCAGCAGGCGCTGGTGCTGTTGGTGGTATGATCTTTGCAACACTTCGGCACTTCACACAAATAGAACCGACATGGGCAATGTATAGCGCATGGTCACAGTATGCCCCTGCATTAGGAACGGCATTGTCATTAATTGCAGCTTTTATTCGCTCAAGTATTTTATTTATGAGTCTCCTTACAATGCTAAACTACCTCAGAACAAAACGTCCAATCTCAGATATCGCACTTCTTCTGATTTGGCTTATAATCGGTTTGTTACTTGTTGCTAATTTTGGCATTACCAGCGTTCTTGGTTGGATAATTGCAGGTCTCGCGCTTGGCTACACACTCAATATCACCTACCGATTTATATGGAGTTTTGATCCAGCACTAGGCATCTTTGTTATTGCCACAACGACTATATTATCCGCGCTACAAGCTGCCATTTTGTCAGCTTATCCAGTAGCAACTATTGGTAATATTGTCGCGACTTGTTTGATTTATGCACTTGCAACTAGAGGCTATCTCTTATTGCATAGAAATCATCATGACTAATAAACAGCTCCAAGAAATTCCTGGGGTTGGACCAAGTATTGCGCAAGACCTTTGGGATCTTGGCATACGCAAGATTGGTGACTTGCGCCTCCGCAACCCAGAGCAGATGTACAAAGAATTATGCGCTCTGCGTGGAATGCATATCGATCGTTGTGTTTTGTATGTTTTTCGATGTGCTGTATATTATGCGTCACATGATAAACACACCCCAGCATTACTTAAATGGTGGAATTGGAAAGACTAAAGATTGTCACTTTCGTTGATACGTTTTGTTTTTGCAAGTACATTTTCTGCGTAACGTTTCCTATCAGAACCCGTCCCCCTTGCACTAGTCATGAGCCTGCGCCTCTCGTTCTCTTCTCGTGTATCAGCATAATCTAGATCGCGAGCAGCTAACGCACGAGATTGCCCTCGTAAGGCATGAAAGGCTGTAAGAAATTTTGCAATCGATGGCTCATCAGCTAAAACAACGACATTTTCCCAACTGGCCTTTTCAGCTTGCCCAGTAAAATTAAAGGAGCCCGTCCAACATAGAGGCCTGTTTGCTCTTTCATTTTCACCAAAAAGAAAGAATTTGTTATGCATAACAACAAAATTACACTCTCCATCTTTCTTGCGCTCACGTGTTTCATTGAAAACAGTTGCTCTCCTGACCTGACATCCATGATTCACCAGATAGAGCAGCGCGCGAGGACAAGGAGCTGCGGGATTATCTCTTCTATAGCGCTGGTCAACAACAAGATGTACCGGAACATCTCTTCCTTGTGCCTCTGCAAGCGCGCGTGCAACTCTACCAAAGTTGAATTCAAAAACAGCCCCAGAAACTGATTCCCGTTCTTCTCTCACCAACGCACAAAATAGATCTGCTATGCCCGTCTCATTCAGCACGCCACCATATGGAGAAGAAACAACCGCAAGCGGGTAAACCCGTTGCCCTTCACCAGACGCCTCACCATCATCCCGAATAGCAAGTGCATCGATTTCTTGAGCCGCCGCAGCTACGTCAGGATCATCCATGCCATACGAAACAGATACCAAAAGTAATGATGAAACAATTATAAATAATGGTAAAAAATATTTCTTCATAAATTGAACTATCCTAGCATTGTGTGAAACGACCGCGCTATGGTAGTATAGTTTGCACTTGAAGTCACGCCATTTTATCTCGGAATAGTATGAACACAAAATACCGCAATAGAATCATCATTCTTGTTCTTTTAATATCCGCTTTCGGATTACTACATTATTTTGGCTTTACTTCGTATCTTTCAACGACATATTTGAAAGAGTTTGCAGAGAATGCTCGTGAGTTTGCTAGTGACAATTATATGTCATCTGTCCTTTCATTCATTGGCTTATTGACACTCTTGCTAGCATTTTCGATACCTGCTGGCATTCTAGTTCCAATCATCGGAGGGTTTTTGTTTGGCTGGATTCCGGGAGCTTTCTATTCCGTTATTGGAGCCACGCTTGGAGCAACGTGCTCGTTTCTTATGGCTCGCTATTTTATTGGCGATTACATTCACGAACGCTATACAAAACGGCTTGAAAAATTCAATACTGAGTTGAATAACTATGGCTACCTGTATCTAATAGGTTTGCACTTTTTTCCCGTAACTCCATTTTTCATTCTCAATATTTTAGCTGGTGCAACAAACATTTCCGCCAAGACCTTTATGTGGACAACTCTGGTAGGAGTCACGCCAGCGTACCTGATTTATAGCTATATTGGACAACAATTGATTTCTATAGAAAACTTCACTGCCATGGTTTCTACTAAAATTATTGCCGCATTTATTGTTCTCAAAATCCTTTCGCTCACCACACTGCTTCTTGGAAGATTTGGCATACGGAGACACTCATAAAATACCAGTCGATAACCTAGATTGAATGTTCATTACAATATGGTACCATGTCTTTGGTATAGTTTGTTTTTTTCTTTAATTATGGGATTTTATCTATGCACAATAAACTACACATCTTACTTCTTGCCAGTTTTACTATGACATCGCTTAATACATTAGCCATGGACGGTGCCGCCCAAAAACTAAAAGAGGGGGGCGCTGCCGTACTAGATGCAGCTGAGGCCGCTGATGGAAGCATGCAGATCAATACTACCGGCTTTAGAACAGTACAAATCATTGGCACGGTCATGTTGGCTTCAGGTATTTTTGGACAAGCAATAAAAGCATTTGAACACGACACTGGGCTCAAGCTTTCCTCATGGGCTCCTATTAAGCACATTGAAGCACTCCTTGGTAGTATTTTCATCGGATATATTGCAAGCGATCTTGCAGATGATGGTAAAGTAAATTCACCTATTTCTAGTGTTCAAGACAGAGATGGGCATATCACATGGCGATCATTGTTGGGCTTTTTCACTCGCAAGGCTCTCTGGACAATCCCTGCATACGCTGGATGGATTGGCGTAGATCAGGCAGTAAAACGTCCGGCTACAAATGAACGTAAATAAAGAGTTGCAACTCTGAGCAATGAGCAGTATATACAAAAGTGATTACCTGTTGTTATTGTCTTTCTCATAAAAATGGAGAAAAAATAATATCATGTACAAGATCCAAAGACTCTTTTGTACAGCAACACTAACGATTGTATCGGCTGCTCTTTGTTCCAATTCGGTTGATAGTATTTCACATGTCCCTCATTCACAACAGCCTCAAGAATCATTTTTGAAATTAGGCGAGCATATTATTGCAGAATTTCGCTACTGCAATAACCTGAATGCATTTGAAGAAATTGAAGAAGTCTTACACAATGCTGCCATAGCCGCAAACGCAACCATTCTTGGCATCGAAAAACATAAATTTTCACCATGTGGCATGTCAGGCATTGTACTTCTTCAAGAGTCACATATTTCCATTCATACATGGCCTGAATACGATTATGTTGCAATTGATATCTTCACTTGTGGAGAACATGTACACACTGATAAAGCACTCGCAGTATTGAAAGAATTCTTTGAGCCCAAAGAAGTAATCTCAGCCAAACTTAATCGTGGCTTTACAAAATAGTAAGGCCCTCGTCATTCGAAGATCATCTTCCCTTTGCTATTCCCATTGGCCATAGTCGAGACGGCGACTAATAAACTGACCAAAGAACTCTGCTGGCTCTACTGATGGATAGCGTTCAGAAAACGTTTCCAGGGGACTTTTGCCTGATTTAGTATCTCTACAACAAACCATCCGCCAAGCATCTTCTGTTGGAAGATCGAGCAACCTACCCAAGACATCTGTATTTCCCTCAACAATCGCCTGGTTAAGCTGGTCACTTGTCACACAGAATTCTTCTCGAAACGGCCTGAATTCTGGATCCTTCATCAGAATTGTCATAAAATCAGTGGCTGCGAGAGGTAGGAACAAACCCCCTAAAAAGCCGTAGACAAAAGACTTTATCTTCATATCGATGCCTTTCCTCATGATGCTGTCTTTCCGGACATAGTTTACATAAAGTAAATTGATTTCTTTTAAGCCACCTAAGTTGTATCACAAATAGAATTGCTTCTCAAAAGGGGCCCAACCTATAAACTCTCTTCCCTGGGATATAAACAAAAAAGGCCCCATTTAAGGGGCCTTTATATTGAACAAAAGCTTTTTATTTATCTTTTTTTACCGTCTTGTCCATGATGTAGCCATATCATCACTATTAGGATCATCCAGAAGCGCTCGCATCATTGCATGAGCAAAAGGAGCATCTGGATCAAGAACGGCATAGTAACCGCCAGTACCACACTGCAATCGAGAGTGTAAGTTTCGAAGGTCCCTCAATCTTGCTTTATCAGGAGTACCATCAGCATGCTCAAACCCAGCACTTCTCAAGACCTCATGTTCTTCCCATTTCAGCCCTGCATGAACTTGTCTATCATAGCAGTTAGTAGTGCGGCCGCCACCATATTGTGCATAAGAATTACAATGACGTTCTGTACGAGTTTCCCTTTGTCCACCAAAAACCTTTACTAGTGCGCGTCCAGCTAATTCAAGCTGCGCGGAACTTAGCCGTATGCTACCAAGAGTACCCGTCGACTTATACTCATACTTCAATGAGTCTCTGTAACGTGCATACTCTTGTGCAGTATGATCTGCTCTGTCTACAAGTCCAGCTTGGAAGGCAGCACACGATTCTGCCCATCGTGCATCATCGCTATCATCGAGCCAGCCCCGCGCCATAGCGCGTTCGACAAAGGAAGACTCTCCTAACGCCTCAGGAGCAACCCCATGACATGCCCACACGGCAAGAGCCGCTTCGCGCCCTACATCCTCATAACGACGATCCGCTTGCCCACCTACTGCAAGCAGAGCAAGTGATGCCCACATCGCAAAGGCCTTATTCAACCACGCGGGCATTGCCCACAACATGCGGGAAGAAAGCAATAAAAACAAACCGCCCAAGACCTGGGCGAAACGTGTACGTTTCATATAAAATCCCTTCCGTATAAAAAAACATACTACGATGTTGGATCATAGCAAAGAGATATAAAAAATGAAACAAAAAACTAGATCAACATACCGTCGTATTTTGGGATACTGCATGTTCATATTGCTGTGCAATATCTCGCGCGATATAAAACCAGGCTGCCGCTAAAAGAAGACCAACACTGCTTGCACATGTAAGGAAAAGAGACAGACCCGCAAGCGGCCCGAATAGCTGTATCAAAGGAAATTTCAATGCGGTTATTGTTGATGCCATTGCCTTGGAACCGCGACCGGCAAAGACTTCAATCCATGCTTGTGTTTTCCGTCGAGCATCTTTAGTCGTTGGGATATATAATTGTTTTACCGAAGGTTGATTCAACGAATAGTTGAATGCCTTAAAACACAATACTACACCAAATGATACTGCCATAATCGGCTTGCTCCACCAGACAATTATTCCAATACCAGAAAGAATTGGCATTAACATAAGTGATGCTTTGATACCAAGTTTACGCTGTATACTACTAACACCAAATAATAACGAACACGTAGAAAGTATTCCTACCGCTACGGCAAACTGTGCTAAGTATTCTGATCGCAGAGCCTCAATCGGAAATGCATTTTTGACCTGAACTTTAAAATATAGATCCACCAATGTTGTAATAGTTTCATACAAACCCGCAATCAACAAAATCCTAAGCAAATAACGATGCTGTATCAAAAGTTGAAGACCCTCAAAAAATCCAGGGCGACCCTGTGTCGTTTTTGCCGGATGAAATTCAGATGCTGGTGTTGTCTTCATAAAGAACCACATTAAAACACCTATACATGCAATAAGGATTGCTATAATGACAACAATAGGTGCACTATTTTGAAATCCTAATCGACGGGCTCGTAAGAACCATGGTCCAATGATATTCCCAAATTGAGCACATAGAAAAATCAAAGGGAACCCACGCTTACCAGACTCTGGTGTAGATACCTCGGCAGCAATTGCCCAAAATAAAGGAACAAACATTGTCCCAGCGCTTTCAACAAAAACATACCATAACCACCCAATAATACGTGTTGGACTTTCAACCGTATTAGGTATCCCATATATAGGATCGTTTAAAAAGTACGCAAAGCACAAAGAACTCAGTGCATAGATAACGGTCAACATGTAGAATGCACGATGGAGAGTCATGTTTTCTACAATTTTTCCGTAAATCGTTAAAACACAAAGTAACACAAAGAGAGAAAATATTTTTGCAAACCCCGTATACTCGGCCCCGACAATCGATCCAAAGATCCCATCTTTAAGCGCAAGCATTGCCCAATAAGTAGCAATCAAACATCCGAATATAACGCCAAGGAACGAATACTTTCTGAACTCAGCTTGGCTTTCAAATCGACCAAAAATTGATGCTAAAAACAAATCCACTCCTCATGCCTAGGTTTCCTAGACATAGTATAGCTTAGAATAAACATTAGGATTGTCCAAAAAAAACCCCGAAGTTTTACCTTCGAGGTTTTATAATTAGATCCTGGCAGTACCTACTCTTCCAGCCCGTCACCAGGCAAGTACAATCGGCGTTGCAGACTTAACTACCGTATTCGGAATGGGAACGGGTATTTCCCTACAACTATTCCCACCAGGAAACTTATATATCAATTTTTCCTGTGTTCGAAATATTCGTAACGTAATAATAAACTTGAGTTTTTATCTCTTTTTACAAAGACATTTAGCGTGATTAAAACATTCGACCTATTAGTACCAGTTAGCTCAATACATTACTGCACTTACACACCTGGCCTATCAACCTTGTAGTCTTCAAGGGGTCTTATCATCAGCCGAAGCTGATTCGGGGTATCTCATCTTGAGTCGGGCTTCCCACTTAGATGCTTTCAGCGGTTATCCCTTATAAACTTAGCTACCCAGCGCTGCTCTTGGTGAACAACTGGAACACTAGAGGTTTACCCATTCCGGTCCTCTCGTACTAGGAACAGACTCTCTCAAATACCCTACGCCCACGACGGATAAGGACCGAACTGTCTTGCGACGTTCTGAACCCAGCTCGCGTACCGCTTTAATTGGCGAACAGCCAAACCCTTGGGACCTTCTCCAGCCCCAGGATGCGATGAGC
>JAFGJD010000003.1 GCA_016929235.1 Candidatus Babeliales bacterium
AAAAAACTTTGTGGATTGAGTCTACTTTGTTTAATTTCAGACAGATGAGCACCAAGCTTTCCCGTAAAAAACTGTTCACCCTCTTTACCATGACAAAAACCATAAGAATAGTAAAATCGCTCCTTTTCACCACCACCTGAATAGCCCTCAGGCTTCCACCCGGCCCCACATGAACCGCACAGTTTATCCGTAAATATACCGTGTTCGGCCCAGTAAACTTTTTCTGCTGTATACAATGAACCAAGATTCATAAAAGCCTCGGCACGTTTTGCCTTTGCCAAGTAGCGCATAAAACTCGGTGTGGCAATCATAGAAAGAAGTGCAACAATAGCAACAACGACCATGAGCTCCAATAGAGAAAAGCCTTGCTTCTTACTCATTAGGACCCTCCCGCATATGTTAGTCTGGTTTTACAACATCACCCTACAAACATAACCCCCGCAATTTTTTCTAACTCTTCAATCGGATATGCTCCTTGCCTAACAACTTTGATCTTTGAACCGCTACAGTCAAGAATTGTTGAAGGCTTCTTAAAAGCATCACCAATTGGCCCATCTATTAATGCCGCAGCTTCCTGCACTATTTCAGGATTAAGGTCTTTTATCTGTGTCGGAACAAAATCACCTGCCCTATTTGCACTAGTAGAAAATAACCCTCTAAAATGTTTCGCAACCGCACGAAGACCTTCATGATTAGGAATCCGAACAGCAACCGCATGCAAATCACTTGTAATAAATGACTCTAAACTGTCATGTGCAGGAATAATCAATGTTACCGGACCAGGCCATGCACGATCAATCAACGCCTGGACCGATCGAGGCAAATGTGGACGAGCAAATGCGTATGCTTGCTTTGGAGAATCAACAAGAATAAGATATGGCTTTCCAGATCGCTGCTTAATATGGTTTAAACGTTCAAATCCTTTTTTTGTTACCGGCGCAAGCAATCCAATGACAGTATCAGATGCGCCAACAAGCACCTTATCTTGTTTGAGCAACGACGCAACTGTCTGCCAATCACGAACATTATTCCAATGCAACATTTTGCTATTCATTTTCTGATCTTTTGTAAATATAAAAATAGGCCCACTACAATATAATTTCTCCTTTGACATTTTCAGAATATATCCTATTTTTAGCTCCGTGTCATATTGAACCTTGCATCAGACAAAAATAAATGTTCGTAGGTGGAGAAATACAATGGCCACAATTGTAAAACAGGCGGCTCAGAGTAAAAATATTGTCCAAGCACATCGTTCCTACGAAGATATTATTCATTTTCTCGATACAAATTGGCACACAAAAACATCTCATTCACTCGACGCAATCAGACAACTAGACGCTCTTTTGGATTACCCGTCCCGAGCACAACACACTATTCTCATCAGTGGTACAAACGGAAAAAGTTTAACCGCACATTTTCTCACATCATTGTTGCATGAAGAAGGCATCACCGCTGGCATATATACGGCACCACATATACACACATATAATGAGCGGCTTTCTTTGCGCAACGAACATATCAGTAATGAACTGTTTACACAGTTTGGCAATAGCATTTTGACTATCGCAGAACACGAAAAGATTAATCTTTCATCTTCAGAATTGCTCACGCTTATGGCCCTCTTATATTGCAAGCATGCTGGCGTCGATGTCGCTGTACTAGAGGTTGCAACATACGATGCCGACCCAACCTTTGTATGTACACCACAAATCATGGCAATTACACGCCTCACCGAAACTAGTGAGATCCACCAACAACAAACCGCGCAGATAATGCAGACCCTCACACGCGCGCTTTCAAAAGATAGTTGGGTTGTCTCTGCCGATCAAAGCAAATTAAATCTGCAAATCATGGCTGACTGTATACAGCAGCATGGCTGCAACTGGGCAATGCCTATCAGAAAACTAACCGCACTACCATATCCGTTTGAGCAACTTCATGGACGTGCAGCTGCGCTCGCAGAACGCATTGCACATCTATATGTCACCAATTTCGTACTGCCACATGAGACAATTGTAAACGAAAGTTTATTGGTAAAGCCTAAGGGGCATCGTGGGCGTCCAACACTAGAAGCAAAAAGGAACTCAGAGTTAAATCCACGTCGCTCACTCACCAACTTCTGGCAAGAAACAGCAACACCACCAACAGGTCGATTTCAAATCATCGAACAAGAGCATCCAACCGTTCTTCTTGATAATGCAAGTAATCTTGATGCGCTTAAAAATCTTCTTCTTGGCATTCGTTTACTCCACTATCAACGCCCCATCAAAGGTCTAGCATTAATCATGGGATGCCATGCAGACACGCTGGAACGCGAAGAATTTCTTAAAGTCATTCGCTACTTCTTTAAAAAAACAAGCGGTCATATCATCTTCTACCCGGTAGCACCAGAAACACGCGATTCACGCGGAACAAAAATTTCATGGAACGTTGAACAGATAACAAACTCCGTAAAAAACATGAAAATGAAAGCCCGCGCTTCAAAAAGCTTTGAAGACGCTTTTTCATATGCAATAAAACATGCGGATGAACGGAATGGATTGATCGTTATTTCTGGCTCTAATATGGCTCTGCGCGAATATTGGAACTATAGAACCGCACGCGACGCGTAACTCATGATATACCCTCTCTTCATCTCGAGTGTCAGCGGCATCGTTTATGGTTGGTGGTATACACGTATCTTTATTGCTAGACACAAGAGATTTACTATCGGAGCATTAATCCCAATCTTATTGCTTGCCGGGATCTTATACCTTTTATTGCTCTCTGGAACGAAGAATCTTATACTCTTTGCTGTAACGTTTTTTATGACCTTTTGGGTAATAATCTTAAAGAAGGCATAGGAATGCGATGGAAGGTCTTCAGATCCTAACATATAATCGCTGGTACCCACTTAGATTTCTTGGGTTTACCGATCCTTTTTGGAGCGTACACGAAGAGACCATCCTGGCAACATGGATCGTGCTTGGCATCTTACTATTCACAAGTATCCTTATTCATATAGGCGTTAAAAAGAATCATCCTTATCTACGTTACCTAGCTATGGAGTACGTACGTTTCTTCAAAGGAACCTACACTGAAGCGACCGGGCTATATAACTATAACAATATCGTTTTTTTGATTGCGTTATTTAGCTTTATCATGCTATGTAACATTGCCGCCGCATTCATTCCGTGGATTGAAGAGCCTACAAGCGATGTCAATACAACGCTTGCATTTGGCATTACATCATTCTTATATGTGCAAGGCGCAAGTATTACAGCTATCGGCATTCGAGCCTATGTTAAAGAGTACTTCACTCCGGTCTTTCTTTTTCCGCTACATGTCGTTGGTAAACTGGTTACGATTGTTTCACTATCATTTCGTTTATTCGGTAACATTTTTGGAGGCTCTGTCATTACAAAGATTTATAATGCCATGAAGCTTAATTCCTTTATTGGTGAAATGATCGGTATGATGATCGGAACAAACCTTGTAGTAACTTACTTTTTTGGTATCTTCGAGGGGCTCATTCAGGCATATGTCTTTTGTACGCTTACATTGACGTATCTTGCTATGGGCGTACAGCACAATGATGAATCCTCCGGAGAGACTGTATGACATATGCCCCCTACCTGTTAACGGTTCTTGTTATTGTTCTACCTCTTCTTTTTGCAGTCATCGGAACATCGCTTGGTCAGGGATTCAGTGCCTACTGGAGTCTCAGAGCAACCAATATTCAGCCGGCATCACAACCAGAGATTGCACGCATTAATCTACTTGGATCAGCGCTCCTGGAAAGCTCTCTTGTTCTTGGTTTACTTCCAAGCATCTTTCTTATCTTTGATCAAACTAAGACCACTCCAGAGTTTTATCCAAGTATCGCGCGACTAGGAATTTTATTTAGTTCAGGACTTGTCTGCATGATTGCTCCGGCTGTTTCATGGCGCAGCATCAAAAAAGCTTGTCTTGCTGCGTCACGACAACCTTTTTTTGGCACCAAAATTTTTCAGCTTCTTCTGCTTACCATGGCACTATTACAAACACCGGTCTTTTTGAGTTTTATGATTACGTTCTTCGCTCGCCACCGAGCACTTACAATTACAACATTAGGCGAATGTTTGCAGATACTAGCTAGTGGAATAGCGGTAGGGCTCGGTAGCATCGGCCCTATGATTGGACTCGCACATGTTATTAGAAGTGCCATTCAAGGAGTTGGAAGAAATCGTTCTGCACTTGAAGGACTACGTACATTTACCTTTTTGAGTGAGGGTCTTTTGGGCACACCAATCGCATTCTCATTTATTACAGCATTACTTATCCTGCTACGCACCACTACAAATCCATCACTACTACAAGGCATATTATTTATGAGTGCAGCGTTAACCATTGGACTTGGAACGATGCTACCTGGCATTGCATCGGGGCGCGTAGCATCAACTGCATGTAAAGAAATTGCGCATGATCCAGCAAATCTTACACCAATCCGTACCGCTAGCTTCTTAAGCCAAATCTTTCTAGAATCTCTTACGGTATATGCATTTTTAGTTACACTAATTCTGCTTTTTTTTGCATGAGATACGCACATGTCACTTAATGTTTTATACATCGTCACCAAACTCGAACTCGGCGGCGCACAAAAAGTATGCCTCTCCTTATTTGATGGCATTCGCACACGTGGCGGAACAAGCTTCTTAATCTCAGGAGCCGAAGGAACGCTTGCGCCTGCAATGCAGGGGCAACCGAACGTCATATTATTGGACAGCTTTAAGCGTGAATTTTCACTATCGTGCATTTGGACAGAATTCAAAAATTTCGTCTCACTTATACGCACGATTAGGAGTCTAAAAAAGAAAAATCCCAACCTTATTGTGCACACGCATAGTACCAAAGCGGGACTTGTTGGTCGCTGGGCAGCACTATTTGCCGGTGTTTCACATCGCGTTCATACCGTGCATGGTTACGGATTTCATCCATATCAATCACACTTCTTTTGGTTTGTAACGTTCTTTCTTGAGTGGGTTACCTGTCTTATCACGACACACTATATCTGTGTTTCATCTGCAGATGCACGCATTGGCATCAAGCGATTCCCTCGATTTTCAAAAAAATACTCAATCATCCGCGCTGCCATTGATTGGGAACAATTTTATATTCCTGCACATGCAGCTCCAGTATTTCCAGAACAGCATGAACCATTTATTTTTGGAACGGTATCCTGTTTTAAAGAACAAAAAAATCTCTTCGATCTTTTAAAAGCATTTGACTGGGTTCATAGACGTAACGCACAAACTAGACTCGAATTGGTCGGGGATGGCCATCTAAGGCCTGATATAGAAGAATGGATTAAAGAACACAATTTGCGCGATGCTATTACACTTCATGGATGGCAAGATCATGTTGCACCCTTTATGATGAATTGGCACGCATTTACCCTCAGTTCGCTTTGGGAAGGATTGCCATGTGCATCAGTCGAGGCACGACTGCTTCGTCTTCCTGTTTTAAGCTACAACACAGGTGGCATCAGCGACATAATCAAACATGGTAAAAATGGTTTTTTATATCCGCAACAAGACTGGCAAGCTCTCGCACATGGCATGCTTGAACTCACACAAAAAAAAGAGCTTATTCGAGCGCTTACGATGTATCAAGAAGATCTTTCAGACTTCAATAACGAAGTCATGGTTCAAAAGCATATCTCCTTGTATACAACACTTGCCACTCAAGAGTGATTTTATCGTGACATTTGCTAGACGGTCCATTATAGTAATCGAAAATTTATTTTTCTTTACAAAACGGAGTGCATGATGACAAGCCACATCAAAACCCCCCTTCCATCAAAGCAACCGACAATCTATCGTGAAAAAAAATACGCCAATGTCATAGATGCCATTGGCAACACGCCACTAGTAGAAATTGATCTTGGAACAGAAGCAACGCTCTTGGCAAAACTCGAGTTCCTTAATCCTGGAGGGAGCATCAAGGATCGCTCAGCTCGATACATGATCGAAGATGCAGAACAAAAAGGGCTCCTTCAACCGGGAGGAACTCTCATAGACGCATCATCCGGCAACCAAGGGATTGCGACGGCAATGATTGGGGCATACAAGGGATACAAAGTTATCATCACCGTCTCTGAAAAAATTAGTAAAGAAAAAATGGATACACTCAAGGCCTATGGCGCAGAAGTCGTCGTATGTCCATGTACTGATACCCTTGAAGACCCAAACAGTTATCACTCTCGTGCACTCGCACTGCAAAAAAAAATCCCCAACTCGTTCATGCCGAATCAGTATTTCAACGTTGCCAATGCATGGGGACATTATCATTCACTTGGTCCTGAAATTTGGAGTCAAACCAATGGTACCGTGACACACTATTTTGCAGCTGCCGGAACTGGCGGACATAGTACTGGTGCAGGTCGTTATCTCAAAGAAAAGAACCCTAACATCAAAGTCATTGCTCTTGATTCAGCAACATCATGGCGCTCCACAAATGGATGTCCACAGCCATATAAGCTTGAAGGAATCGGCATTGATTTCGAGTCGCCTGTCTTTGACAAAGCCGTCATTGACGAGATTGTTGGTGTTCACGACGACGACGCAATTGCTATGCTCAAGCATATGGCACGCAAGCACGGCTTACTTCTAGGAACTAGCAGTGGAGCTGTAGTATATGCAGCAAAAGAATATGCTAAAAATTTATCAAGCGATGCTGTTATCGTTATGGCGCTGGGTGACTCAGGACGCGCTTACTTGACTAAAGGTTTTTACGATTGAAAGATCAATCCATGTTGGCTTAAATGTATATGAAGATCCAAATTTCATCGATAGCAACTGTTTATCTGCAACGCGATCTTTACTACGCTGCCACCATGCATGAATCCTGCGCAATGGCGTAATGAAGGTATCTTTACCAAAGTAAAACGTTCCCCAGTGCATTGGTATCAGCGCCTTCGCTCGCAAGTCAAGAAATGCTTCTCCCGCCTCTTCAGCATTCATGTGAGTATGCTTCATAAGCTCACGCGGCTCGCATGGTGCAATGGGAAGTAGTGCACAATCAATTGACGGAAAACTTTTCGAAATAAAACTAAAATGATTTGCATAGGCAGAATCTCCACCGAAGTATAGTGTAAATCCGTTATGTTGAATCATCCAACTCCCCCACAATGCTTTATTGTAGTCAAGCAGTCCACGCTGGGACCAATGATAGGCAGGTAAAAAGGTTGCAGTACAAGTATGATGTTTTCGATATTGCCACCACGAAAATTCCTCAATATTGGCATACTTGTGCCGTCTAAACCACGGCCCATCACCCTGGGGAACGCAGATAATTGCATCAGGTTTTAAAAACTTCCTGATCAAGCGCAAGGAATTTGCATGCATATGATCAAGGTGGTTATGTGAAATAAGGATCATATCAATTGGAGGTAAATCACGAAAGCGAACACCTGGCGGAAAAATTCTTGGGAAAAAAACTGTCACATCAGTAAAGACAGGATCCGTTAAAATATTCATCCCGCCGACTTGAACCAAAAATGACGAATGGCCAATCCATGTCACAATAGGCTCATACGATTGTTCAACTGGGATATGGTACCGATGCCATTGCCGAGTCGATAATGATGGAGTAAAAATCCGATGGTTCCATGAGTCAGAAAGCATGTGTGCTACGCGAGATAGCACACCACCCCGCTCCTCGTTTTTGTTATTCGCAAAGCGGCCATCTTTATTACAGGGAGAGAATTTTTTTTCGTGCGAATCCACTGAATCAATCTACCTTTTTTAAACGATACCCCCGCCCAGACAGAATGTCATGGACAGGGGAAATGGAGGTTATCGAAAGCTAACGTCATCATGATCCTAGATCACTGATGACGGAGTAAACAATACACAAACTGATTATAAATATCAACAGATTAGACCAGGGAGCGAAACATCTTTCTATACGAATCAACCATCTTATCGGCAGATCGCTCGTGCAATACGGTCTTATACCCTTCTTCGCCTATTTTTTTGCGAAGATTTTTTTCTCGCATAATGTTACACATAGTCATAATCATAGTCTCAAAGTCACCACATTGTACAAGAATGCCATTATTCCCTGAGATGATGACTTCGTGCTCGTTTTGCTCTGCCGTTACAATACATGGTAGCGCAAAACTCATGGCTTCCAGCAATGCTATAGACAGTCCCTCCTGGAGCGATGGCAAGATAAAACAGTCAAACATAGGGTAGTACCCATAGGCAGACTGGCCGGTCACGAAACGAACTGTATCCGTAAGGCCCAATGCAGCTGCTTGATCCTTCAATCGTTGTTCCTCTGGACCGGTCCCCACAATGACCAACCGAGCTTGTGGTCGCTGTGCTATCACCTGCGCGAAACAAGTCAGTAAAAATGAAAAATTCTTTCGGAGAATAAGACGACCAACAGTTCCGAATATTTCATGGGCCTCATTAAGACCAATCTTTTCTCGAATAACACATTCCTCTTTACCCAGTTGCATAATCTTGGCTGCATGAATACCATTTTGAATAATCTGCACATCATTCACAGGAAACAGCCTACGGCGCCCAATGCTATAGGCAACATCATGAGAGACGGCAACCACTTTTGTCGCCATATGAAACGTATACCGATCAAAAAATCCACGAATCAATCCATCTTGATTCACGCCCAAATGAATCGCACATACAACAGGAACATTAAGTAATCTTCCAACAACTCTTCCAGAAAAATTAGCAGCCCAGAGTGCCGTATGTATGAGATTGGGAGAAAGCATTTTTACTAGCCGGTATAATCTTGCAAAAAACCACGGATCATATCGCGAAATCATTCCGCAAATCTGATATGTGGGAATCGAACACTGCTTCAGCCTTTGCACATGGGGCCCGTCATGAAAATAGATCACATGTTGCTCAAATTCATCGGCTAATTCATGAACGAGATCAACAAGAAGAGCTTCTGCTCCACCACGTTTCAACCCAGAAATGACATGAACAAGTCGTTTTTTTTCTGACATCTTTTTTATTTCCAAACTATGATCGAATCATGGAACACAAGGTATACAAGAATTGAAATCACGGCAAAATTATTACTCGTCACTTGATGTATGTATCATTTTGCGCAGCTCTTTTTTATCGAGCTTGCCCAGTGACGTTTGCGGCAACTCATCAAGTACTTTAATATCGCGAGGAACTTTATACCCACCCAAATTCTGTTCACAGAGCTGCTTTAATTCCGCCTCGATATCATGGGATGCCTTCTTAAGTTGCACAAAGGCCACGGGAACCTCTCCATCCTCATCTGGAACACCAACAACAGCCACCGCACGTACCTGCGCATGAGTCATAATAATATTCTCAATTTCTTGCGGATAAATATTAAACCCCTTATGAATGATTAGATCCTTTTCACGTCCAGTAATAACTACGCGCCCTGCTTGATCAAGGTACGCACAATCTCCCGTACAGAGCCAACCATCCTTAAGCACTTCCTCAGTTGCTTGAGGAGCTTTATAGTATCCCAACATAATATTGTCTCCTTTCACCCATAACACGCCAATCGTTCCATGAGGAACATCATTGCCATGTTCATCTCGGATCGAAAGCGTAATACCTTGAAGTGGATAACCCGCAGTATCTGACGGCAATATATCATCTTGCAAGGTTGCTGCCACCACAGGCGATGCTTCTGTCAGCCCATACCCATTGGCTATCTTGCGGCCATACACCATAGCAAATCCACCACGAATCTTGTCTGGTAACGCATCGCCACCACACAAAAAATATTCAACGGAATCGACGGGTGCATTACGTAAAAGACACAAACCCCCATATAAAGCTGGTACGCCTAAAAATATGGTTGGTTTCTGTTCGAGACCAGTCACGATATATTTACGCTCTATCTTAGGAATAATGATCGCTGTTGCTTGTGCGAACGGAGTTGCCCAAACACATGTTACCTGAGCAAAGCTATGGAATAATGGAAACACTCCAAACACGCGCTCCTCGCCAACAAATCCAAATCTCGCAATCACCTGTAAAACATTGGTCATGATATTTGTATCACTGAGCATCACGCCCTTCGGCGTTCCTGTTGTCCCCGACGTATAAAGCAATACTGATAGCTCCTCTGGCTTGCGCTCAATAATCTCAAACTCACTGTCGTTCTTGGTAATATCTTTTGGTAGAAAATCCTCTTCTAGTAAAACCGTAACGGCAGCGCCTTTGAGTACATCTAAAAACGATTTCGATGTTAAAATGAACTTTGGTTCCGCATCCGCAAGAATCTGCTCCAATTCTTTTGCATGCAAGAATGTGTTGAGAGGCGCAACAACCGCGCCCGTCTGCCAGATGCCGTAGTAAGCAATGAAAAATTCAATAGAATTATCAAGTAATATAAAGACCGTCTCGCCTGGCTTTACGCCTTTTGCAACAAGAAAATGACTCACATAACTTGCGTGCCCATATAAGTCACCATATGTAATTGATTGATTATCACAGATCAGCGCAACATGTTTAGGAACATCCTTGGCTGCACGCTGTAGCGAAGCGGCCGGAACAACACGGTGGTCCCCATTCAAAAAATGTTTGCAAAAAAGAGCATATCTCTCAGCTTCTGTTCTGACTTGTCCCACAAAATCGTTCAAGTGCTTCACAAATACTACTCCACTTACTAGTAGGCTCCTCAGGAACCCAACCATCTACTTTTCTTAAAACATAGGGTATAGTATAAACTCATAGCATGTCATTTGCGTACTGTATACTTATTCATTGATTAGGAAACGTTACTATGCAAAATCTGACCAAAGGCACTCTTATAGCCATTGAGGGGACAGATGGCTCTGGCAAATCAACCCTTGCACGACGCCTCCATGAGCTCTTGGCCAAGCACCAATTTCCAACAGTATTAACCAAGGAATTTGGTGGAACGCCTCTGGGTAAAAAAATCAGAGAAATGCTTCATCAGCGTACCGTACCAATGTCCAACAAAGCCGAATATCTATTGATTGCAGCGGACCGCGCACAGCATTCTGCAGAAGTAGTCATGCCAAGTCTTGAAAAAAATATGCTCGTTATATCTGACCGCATGGGCGACTCATCATTAGTCTATCAAGGGCATGCTCGCGGTCTTGACATGAACATGATCCGTGCCGTGAACTTTTGGGCAATGAATAATAAAACTCCTGATCTCACCCTCTACGTACGTCTCGATCTCGAAACCGCTATGGATCGAGTGAAAACGCGCAACAAGCGCCTTACCGACTTTGAAAAAGAAAGCACTGCCTTTTTTGAACGTGTCATCAATGGCTACGATTCATTGTACCATGAACGTGATGATGTCATTATTCTTGATGGGATATTACCGCCAGAAGAACTTGCACAAAAGGCATACACCGAGGTACTACAATGGCTCGAGAACAACGAAAGCGAAAAGTAATACCACAGGCACAGCTATTTATCGGAAGACCCGATACACTCGAAGCTGAGACCATTTCATACTTGCAACGTGCATTCTGCCAACGTAACGGTTGCTCAATTTGTACAACATGCACACAGCTACACTCACACTCCCATCACGCTGTGCTATGGCTCGCACCGGAGCGCACATATACAGTTGAACAACTTGAACCAATATTTGAACGCGCAGTATTTGCACTTGACAATGATGAACACTTTTTCTTTGTTCTCTACGATGTCGACAGGCTAACTCCAGCCTGCGCAAATCGTTTATTAAAGTTAATTGAAGAACCGCCTCCTGGTTATCATTTTCTTTTGCAAGCACAACGGCTTGACCTGGTATTACCAACTATACGCTCACGATGCATGACAACAACGTATTATTCGCAACAAGAGCAGACACAAACACACACTCTTTTCCCCTATTTTACGTCCGCATTGCGCTTTGATCCTGGATCATTTTCAAAAACACTTGAGACAAGTAAGATCACAGAACACGAATCAGAGCTGCTCATCAACGATGTTCTTGCGTACTGGATTGCAGCATATAACTTTAAGCCACATGCTATCACAGCACACATCGTACATATTTTGCAGCGGCATCTCAAACGGCCCATCATGCCAGGAAGCAGTAAGCTCGTTATACGCACACTCTTTCTGGATCTAGCACCTCATCTCACATTACAAAAATAAACCTCACCACTAGAATGCTACGCTAATATTACCCCAAAGCCCCCATTGTTCCAGCGCTTTATGTGCCGCAAATTCATATGAACCACCAAAACCAACCTTCCCCCAATCATTGTCATATGCAAAAGCACCATAAATCTTGTGACTCCATGAAGATGGGTGTGCGCCAGAACAGAGATTAAGATCAGAAGTTTGAATCGTGGTAAAACTTGCATCACTTGTAGCAACATTGGTACCAGCTGCCGACATAGTAATATTGGCAGTGCCTGCCGATACTGCACTACCTGCCAATGCTCCCGCCATATCAAAAATACCAACGCCATTATCAGTAATAGTACAACAACTGCCAGTCGTTATTTTTTCTGACTGACGCCACCAAAAAACATAACCCGTCTCAAAATTCCAATGCGTATGCCAGGCAATATGAAGTGCATTCCAAAAATCAATCGTACTCCGTGGTGCAATATCAGCAGAACATGTGAGATAGTTAATAGCAGGTTGTGAATCTAAACGAGATGCATTGGTAACAACTAATAAGTAACGTGACCAATCGCCATTATTTGTCAGATCAAATGAGCGCATTTCGTGGTGAGAGAATACGTATCGATATTTTAGATCACTCATGAATGACATCCTCACACGATCCCTCTTGAGCAGCTCTACATCACCATAAGCCCCTAGGCCAAAGCTCCCGTTCTTACTGCCAACTACTGGTGCAAACATGTTAACAGCGCTGCGATCTCTTCCAGTTGGAATCGTTCCTACAAGGTAGAATCCCAAGTGACCGTTATCACGCTTGACTGGTGTGTAACCAATCTTACATTGGATATCATCAAGCCCAACTTTATCACGTTCAACTGAATCAATCCGCCCATAATTTGGACCATATGTTGCATCGGTATTTTTGAAATAGTTGGTCAGTGTTTCAAAACCACTTGTCGTTCCTTGATTGATAATTGATGTTTCTGAAAGATTTGCATCGTGTTCCACACCGATCAGCGATGTCGTAACATTTGCCCAAAACTTTTTCCAAGATGCATACCATGCAGGAACAATACCCCATACATGCCGCTCAGGAAAAAGTGTTAGGGTCGAACTATAGCTAGCTCCCGATGCAGCAATTGTCTGAAACCACAATGATCCAAGATCCCCTGTACCATTCTCTCTCACTGCTAGTGAGCATTTATTATCCTTGAGAAAATAACGCGCAAGCTCTTCTTCATTCGTAGAGTTTTGGTAGACAATATTGGCGGTAATATCTGAGTAAAATTTATCAGTATCAACATCTTCACGATACATATGTTGAAAATAATTCAATCCCAGCTCAAACGTTGGATCAGTTGTAATCTGCCGAGGCACAAAGAAGCTTGAACTTGCGCCCATCGCTTGAATTGCACACAATCCTACAATGTATCCTGTGTTTTTTATCCTCATTTCTTTTCCCTTTTTTATAGACACAATTATGAAGCGTATTTAGCAATCAGTGCTGCAACAAATGTTGATGCTCCAACGGTTGTTGGCCCGCTATAACGGACCACCATAAAATCATTATTGAAACCATCCTTTTCAGAATCACTATTACTCAATGCTAAAGGCTCTGCATTAGCAAAGGCAGAATCAACTTGTGCTGCAATAGAGCTAGAAAGACGAAGATCCGCATCTAGATTTTCTTCCTCATCTACTGCTATTGTATATTTGGCTACACTAGCTTCCCTGTCATCTGTAGAAAAGATGGCATCTAAGGCTTCCGACTCTGCACATACAAAGCTAACCATCATGGAAGCACTAAAGGTCCACAGCATTTTTATCCGCTTCATTAGATCCCCTTCTATCACTACACATCAAATACAATGTCAACCCGCCAACCATCTTCTCCGTTATTGACGGTCAATCCGTAATAACTAACAGCCTTAATCGAAACACCATCGAATCTATCGACGCGACAGCCTTTGAGTACCCCCT